>JBGPNV010000245.1:0-4124 GCA_041487695.1 Thermoplasmata archaeon
ACTTAGCCTTGGTCTCCGGAATTGCGGTCGGGGCGCGCGCCCCGAAGGGAAGCGGAGAAATAGCGCCGGGCGTTTGGTCGAAGCGTGGCCGAGCGAAAGGAGGACGAGCCCCGGGAGGCCGCGGGCATGCGCGTGAGCAGCGACGAGCCCCTCGTCCTTGGCGAAGGCGAGTCGAACTATGCCACCGCCCGCTGCCCGGTCTGCAACGGCGAGGGGGCCACGCTCCGGACCTTCCGCCTCGACATCCCCTACTTCGGCGAGGTCCTCGAGACCGTGTTCCTCTGCAGGCGCTGCGGCTTCAGGCACGCGGACATGCTGATCCCCCAAACGCGGGCGCCCATGGAGTACACGATCCGCGTGGAGGACGACGGGGACCTCTTCGTGCGGGCGGTGAAGTCGTCGTCGGCCACGGTGGAGGTTGGCGAGCTCGGGCTCCTCTGGGAGCCGGGACCCGCGAGCGTGGGCGAGGTCACGAACGTCGAGGGCCTGCTCCGGCGGTTCGAGGACGCGGTGCAGCGCGCCATGACACTCTTCGCCACACCCGAGGCCGACGCGCGCGGCGCCGAACTCCTTGGCGCGCTCGAGCGCGCGATCGATGGGAAACTCCCCCTCACACTGAGCCTTAGGGACCCTTACGGGAACAGCGCGCTCATCGACCCGCGCGGGCGCGTAAGGAGCCGCCCGCTTTCTCCTGAAGAGGCCGACAGCCTCCTGACAGGCGAGTACATCATCGACCTCAAGGCGGGCGAAGGCCCCACGCTGCGCAAGCGCGACGAGGCCGGCGGGAACTAGGACGGCGCCCAGGCGCCCCCCCAAGTCGCGACTCTTATTAGCGACCCACGGGGATGCGCGCGGCGAAGGCATGGCCGAAGGCAGAGGCGAAGGGTGGCTCGTGTGGGGCGTCCTTGCCCTCATGCTCTTGATGGGCGTGGCGGCCGTACTCATCGCCCCCGGAGGACCTGGCTCGCCGGGCACGCCGCCGTCCAACAAGCTCCCGATCCCCCGGATCTCCCCCACCGACTCGGCCATCGTGCTCGGCGACAGCGTGTACTTTGACGCGTCGAATTCCACAGACCCCGATGGGAGCGTCCACGCCTTCGCATGGGATCTTGGCGATGGCACCACGGCGGGAGGCGCGCTCGTCACCCACCAGTATGAGATCACCGGCTCCTTCACGGTGAGGCTCGAGGTCACGGACGACAAGGGCGCGAAAAACGCCACCTCGACGCACGTTTGGGTCAACCTCAACCAAGCGGTGGGCGGCACGGCGACGAAGAACCCGCTCTCGGGCAGCCTCCCCTCGACGCAGGCGTTCCCGCTCGACAAGAACGCGACGCGGGTGACGGTGAATGTCCTCCTCAACACCTCTTCGATCGCCGGGGCCAAGGTGCTCATCACGCTCCTCGACGCCAACAGCGTGGTCGTGCACGCGGCTAACGCGACGGTGACCTTCGGGCAGGTGCAGAGCCCCGTCACCTTCACCCTCCTCGCGGGCAACCTGACCGTGACCGGCGAGTGGACGCTCAAGGTTGAGGCGGACTACGCGATCCCGCCGCCCGCCCAGCCCAGCGTCACCGTCGTCTACTCGGGCAGTGTGCGGGTCGAATACAACCCTTGAGCCTGGAGGGACCCTTTGCGCCCTGTCCTCGAGGTCCTGGCGATCGGCCCTGTCGACCCGACAATCCTCGAAGGGGTGGGCCGGCGGCTCGAAGGGCACGGATTCCGCGCACGGACGGTCCCGGGCGGCGCAGGGGTGCGCTCGCTCGTCGGGCCGGGGATGGTGCGGCTTCAGGCCCTCAGCGCGATTCCTGCCCTGCGTCAAGAGAGGGGGGACTTCGTCCTCGGCCTCACGGACTTTGAGGTGACCGACGGCGTGAAGCCCTGGGTCTACGGCATGGGCGAGGTCAACGGCCGCTGCGCGGTCTTTTCGACGAAGCCCTTTCGCCAGGGCGGACTTTCGAGCGAGACGTTGCTCGACCAACTCAGCGGCGCGGTCGTCCACGAGCTCGCGCACAATGTGGGGATGGTGCACTGCCGCAAGCCCGCGTGCCTGATGCACGCGACGCACGAGCCCGCGGCCATGCGGCAGCTCGAGCGTCGGTTCTGCGATTCATGCGAGCAACAGTGGTTGCGCCGGATCCGGCCTTGAAAAGAACGGAGGCACGCGTTCAGACTGTCTCGAGTTCAAAGGTGCACTTCGCGCCCTTGAGGGTCGAGTGGATCTTGTCGCCGAACCAGATGATGTCCTTGATCGTGGCTTCCGTGTCCCAGTCGTAGACCAGGTCGTAGTTGCCCTGCGTGGGCCTGAACCCGAGGTTGCAGAGGCGGTCCACGATGATCGAGGGCTTCTCGCCTTCGCTGTGGAATGCGAGCTTCAGGTAGGTCTTCATGGCCGTCATTTTTCGTAGCCCCCAGTTTCTATTTAAGGCTTCTTTCCGAGCGGGATTCTACGAGGTGTCTGGCTACGGCCGATAGGCGAGCGCGCCCGCCACACTCTTGTGGTGCTCGCGAGAGGTGGGGGGTGCGCCGATCGCGCCCTTTTTCTGCGAGCCGCCCATACCCGCCGCCTGATGCGTGCAGGCGAGGCGGATGCCGCCTTCATCCGGGAGCGCGTGGAGAGCCACAGCGCCTGGTTCCGGGACTCGATCCCGCTCATCGCCTCCGAGAATGTCATGTGCCCGCTTGCCAAGGAGATGATGATCTCCGACTTCGCCGACCGCTACGCCGAGGGGCTGCCGGGGAAGCGCTACTACGAAGGGAACACGTTCGTCGACGAGGTCGAGGAACGCGTCATGGCCCTTGGCGAAAAGATCTTCAGGGCGAGGCTTGCCGACCCGCGCCCGATTTCCGGTACGGTAGCGAACATGGCGGCGCTCTTCGCGCTTGCCGAGCCCGGCGACCTCATCGCGTCGCCGAACCTCGCCGACGGCGCACACATCTCGACGGCGAAGTTCGGCGCCGTCGGCCTCCGCGGCCTGCGTTCCGTCAACTACCCCTTCGACGAGGCGGAAATGAACCTCGATATCGACGGCACCATCCGGCTCATCCGGAAAGAACGGCCCAAGGTCTGCCAGTTCGGGATGTCGCTCTTCCTCTTCCCCGTGCCGCTCAAGGAACTCCGGGGCGCAATCGAGGAAGTGGGCGCGCGCTGCTGGTACGACGGCGCCCATGTGCTCGGGCTCCTTGCCGGCGGCGAGTTCCAAGACCCCTTGCGGGAGGGCGCCGATGTGATCACGGGCTCCACGCACAAGACCTTCCCAGGGCCCCAGCACGGGATCCTGCTCTCCGATTCGAAGGACGACGAGCTCCTCAAGAAGCTCCGCTCGCGGGTTTTCCCCGGGGTGGTTTCAAACCACCACCTGCACGCGATGGCGGCCCTCGGTATTACCATGGCCGAATGGCAGGCCTTTGGCGAAGACTACGCGCACCAGATTGTGAGGAACTCACGCGCGCTTGCCGAGGCGCTGCACGCGGAGGGGTTCAAGGTCCTTGGCGAGAAGAACGGGTTCACCCGCTCGCACCAGGTCGCCATCGATGTGCGTGGGCAAGGCGGCGGCGCGAAGATCTCGAAGCTCTTCGAGTCGTGCAACATCATCACGAACAAGAACATGCTTCCAAACGACCGCGACCGGAGCCCGCAAGACCCCTCGGGCGTGCGCTTGGGTGTGCAGGAGTGTACGCGGGTCGGGATGCGCGAGGGCGAAATGAAGGAGGTCGCGCGCTTCATGGCCCGGGCGGCACTCCGGGGCGAGGAGCCCGCAAGGGTGCGGGCGGATGTTGCACCCTTCAAACGGTCGTTTACCCGCGTCCACTATTGTTTCCACGAGGGGTTCGATGCGTATAAATATCACAAGCTGATTTAGCGCGATTGCCAGTATTCCTGGCTACCTCCATTCGCTTTTGCTTTGCGTGGGCTCCGTCGAACGACTCTTTGAAGGTGGGAAAACTGGGAGGCAGTGCGGAGGAAAATACCCCGGCCCCGGAGCCATCCGGTGAACCCACCTCCGACAAGCCCCACAGCCCACCTGCCCAACGCGCGCCTCCCCAAGACGAGTCCTACGCCACTCCAGAGCCTGCGCCTTCCTCCGATGCCCCGGTACTTCCCGTCGAGGCCGCCGCGCTCT
>JBGPNV010000246.1:0-4120 GCA_041487695.1 Thermoplasmata archaeon
AGGTGGATCGCCGAGAGCGGCGTCTCGCGGGGCACGAGCACGAGCTTGCGGTGCTCTTTGAGGCACACTTGGGCCGCGCGGGTGACGAGGTTGTCCCCGATGCCGACCGCGATCTTGGAGAGGGTCGTCGTGGAGCAGGGGACGATGACAAGCGCGTCGAACTTGTGCGAACCGGAAGCGGGGGCGGCGGCCACATCGCGGTTGTCATACACGCGGCGCCCCATCTTCTCCACGTCGGCGCCCTTAAGCCCGGTCTCGTACTCGATGACCTGGCGGCCAGCCTCGGAAATGATGAGGTCGGGCTTTGTGGGCAAGACCTCGAGAAGGCGCACCGCGTAGGGGGCGCCCGAGCCTCCCGTGATTGCAACGATGATTCGGGGGTGCGCCATGGGCCCTCACAAAGTGGGCCGGCCGATTTCAACGTATGGAGCCTCAGGGCAGCCTGTCGCCGCTCTCGCTGAGGACAAACAGGAGTTGGCCGCCCTGCCCGTCCACGGCCGCCGTGATGCGCGTGGGCTGCGACCCGTAACTTGCGACCCCGAAGGCGTAGGGGACGGACTGCTGGAACGCGGTGCTTCCGGCGTCGAGGGAAAGCGAGGGCAGGCGGAGGTCCTGTTGGATGGTGAAATTCGCGTGCGCCGCATCGAAGCTTGAGGACGGGAACAGCGCAGAGGCCGTGGGCTCGCGTTTCAAGAGATCGGCCGCGTAGTTCATCGAGACGGCGCTTGAAATCGCGCCACGCGGCACGACGGCGTTCACCGTGCCTCCGCCGCAGCGCACCTGCGCCGAGGTGGACTGCTCGACCTCGCAGCGCTTTGTTTCGCCCGTGGGCCCGAAGGAGAACTCGAGCATCCACTTGGGGTTGCCGCCGCTTTTCGTGTAGGTCCCGTTGACCGCGTAGGCGGTCGGGTGGGCGGTCATGTAGTTTGCGAAGTCCGCGGAAGCGTTGATCGACTGGTCGTACGCGGACCGGGCGGTGAGCGCGAAGTCGGCCGAGAGGCTCGACCGGGGGACCTCCGCAAGCGGCGCAAGTTCCGAGCCATTCACGGCGGGGTAGTTGCGCGTGCCGTCGCCGAAGGGGATCGGCGCGATGCCGGGAGCCGGCTCCGCGGAGGCCGTTGCGGTAAAGCTGGAGTCCGTGATCCGGCCGATGTCGATGAGTCGCACGGACACGGCCTCCCTGAGGGGAAAAGGCGAGGCCGAAGAGACCCAGAGGTCGACCGTGAGGCGCGACAAGCGGGGCGGTTGGTTCGTCTCGAGGTGAACCTTGACCGTAAGGTGCCCGCGGACCACTTCCGTGCCCTCTGTAAGCCAAGACCACGTGAGCCCCTCGGCGACAAAGGTCCCGCTGTCCACGCCTTCGGTGGAGAAGGCCCGCAGCGCATAGACGGACTCAAGGTGGAGCTGCTCGCCGGCCTTCCCAAGACGGCTGAATTGCGTGACCTGGGCGCGCGAGGAAAGGTCGGTCGGCGGGTCGGTGGCCACCCGGACGTCCGTGGTCTCCTCGGTCTCCAACCGGATCGTGTCGTTGTTCTGTGGGTTCGCATACGCTCGCTCGAGGAGCGCGGAGGACCCGTGGAACGGCGCGTCCTGGCAGGTCGTGTTGACCTGGCCGTCGATGACGAGCGTGGGGAGCGACCGTTCGAGCGCGAAGGTCGGGCGGTTGTTGAGGAAGCCGTCGGCGGCGGTTTGGGCCGTGGCAAGGACGCTTCGCGTTTGGGGGCCGTCGTAGCGGAAGCCGACGGCCTCGATGTTGCACGTCTGCTCGGTCCCGGCCAGCGTGAAATTCACCGTGGCAAGCGGCGTGTGGGCGGGCGAGCCTTCGACATGCGAGTAGCCACTTGCCGCGTAGTCGAGGCTGTCGCCGTAGCGGTACGCGGGGGGCACGACGGTGCCGGCGGTAACGTGCACGGTCTGCGACAGGGGCGCGGCGTTGCCGTGGTCGTCCGTGGCCGTCAGTGTGACCGTGAAGTTGCCCGAATGGGCATACGTGTGCGACGCGGTGCGCCCCGTGGCATTCGTGCCGTCGCCAAATTGCCAAAAGAAGGTCACTGGGTCGCCGTTCGGGTCGGCCGTGTTGTTGGCTGAGAAGAGGACGAGGTCGCCGGCCACGGCGCTCGAAGGCGAAATGGAGAACGCGACGGCGGGGGGGCTGTTCACGAGCAGCAGGTAAGTTCCCGCGAAGAGGCCGAAAAGGAGAACCACCGCGAGGAGCGGCACGAGGGCCCGGCGCCGGGGCGCTTCGGTCGTGGGAAGCACCTCCGTGCCCGAAGAGGGGGCGGGCCGGGCGGGCGCCGGCTTGGCGCCCGGCGGTGCGGCCACGCTGACCCTGCGGACCGTCTGCGCCGCGTTTCCCTCCCGCGCGGAGGGTGGGGGTGGCTTGGGCCCCGGAGCCGTCGCGCCCCCGACCTCTGCGGGCGCGGGCTGGGCAAGGGGCAAGGCCGGCGTGGGGCGCGGCGCAAGGGAAAACGCGTCGCCGCTCGAGAGCAATGGCGGACCCCGGGCGGGTGCGGCGCCGTCCGCAGGCCGGTTCTCCAGCGCCTCCTCGAGTTCGCCGGCCAGGTCGGCCTCAACCGCCTCGGGGGCTTCTGGGGCGGCCTCGATGACATGCGGGGCCGGGGAGCTAAGCGCGGGTTCGCCGACGAGGGCGGCTACGGTGGCTTCGAGTTGCGCGAGGTCCGAGTCGTCGGGGATTTTGGAGGGCGGCTCCTCCGGAGCCGTGGTCGCGGCCGAGGCGCTCGGGGGGGCCTCGCCACCGGGTGCCGCGCCCGTGCGGGCGTCGCTCGCGGGTGCGAAGCTCGGGGGTGCGACGCTCGTGGTCAGGACCGGAGCCGGCGTGGGCGACGGGGACTCGGGGCCCGGGGCGTCGGGGGCTCGGACCTCCAGCAACGGGGCAAGCGCTTCGGTGGGTACAACGACCCTTCCCGACCCGGGGTCCGCAGGCCCCGATTCGGAGGGCGGAGGCGGCGTGGGCCCGGCCACCGGGGGCGCCTCCAAAAGGCCCGGCGCGGGCTCGAGGCCGCCTTGGAGCTCACGGCGAAGGGCGGCCTCCGCCTCGCGCTCAAAGTCCTGCGGGCGCTCCACGAGCGTCTTGCGCAAGGCGTCGGTCGGCACGCCGAGGGCCTCGAGCTCCTCGAGCTTCTTCCGAAGGGCCTCAAGGGCCGGCGCGTCTGGCTGGGCGCCTCCCCCGGGCTCGCCCATCCTTTGTACAATCGAGGCGCGGCTCTAATGTAACTTGTCCCCCAGTCAGGCAGCGGGAAAACGCGGCACCCTGCGGGGGCCTTCAGACGAGCGGCGTGAGCAGGACTTCGGGCGCCCGGCCCTTGGGCGGAAGGCCAACATGGAACACGCCCGAGTGGGGCTTCTCCCCGTAGGCGACGACGGTGCCGTCGATCTTCTCGAGCCGGATGTGCGTCGAGGCGAAGTCCGCGACCTTCGGCAGCACATCGACGCTCGACTTCACGATCGACAGGTCGACGTTCCGGTGCTCCTTCACGGCCGAGTAGTGCTCTGCGAGGTCTTCCGTCGCCCGCGACGCCTTCGACTCGAGGGCATCGTAGCTCATGATCTGGAGCACGGGGCTGCGCCCGCTTTTCACGAGGTGGCGGATCATGTCCCACCGGATGTAGTCGGCAAGCCGCTCGCGCTCGGCCGGGATCATCCACGGCGGGTGCTCGCGGCCGGCCTGCGCGAAGACCTCGAGGATCCGCAAGTTGTCGTCGAGCGCCTTCACGGGGACGTGCGCCTCCATCATGTTCCGGATGCGCTCGGCCGAAAGGTCGCGGGTAGGGAGCCAGAAGACCGCATGGTCCTGGAGCAGGAAGTTCGCGGCCGCGTTCATCGCAAAGAGCGTAACGATGGGGTTCGGCACCCCGCGGCCGACCTCGAGGAGGTTGATCGACCCGCGGTGGAAGCCGCTGCCCAGCAGGCGGTCGATGTCGTGCGACCCGGTTGAGAGGAAGTCCCCGTTGTGCCCCGGGATCATCGTCCACGGAGCGGGCTCGGCGCCCGGCTGGAACATCGTCGGCAGGAGGCTCGTCAGGCGGCCGCCCGCGAGCGTATAGAGCTGGCGCGGCCGGTCGAGCGAGCAACCGCGAAGCTTCTGGATCGAAAGCTCACG
>JBGPNV010000247.1:0-4119 GCA_041487695.1 Thermoplasmata archaeon
CCTTGGCCAAAGCCATCCAGCGCACGAATGTCTGGGAGCTCAACCCGCCCGTGGTCCTCGTGGTCGAGCTCGACGCGATGGCCGTCCTTGGCCGGATGTGGCAGACCTCCTTCATCGTCATCCTGCTCTTCGTGCTGCTGATCTTCTCGGCCGCCAACCTTGGCCGGCGCGCGCTCAAGGGGCCCCGCATCGGCGCGGCACCCGCGCCCACGGCGCCGCCGAAAACGCCCCCGGCGCCACCCCAGGCCTCGCCGCCCGTCAAGTGATGAGCTGGGCGCCCGAGGCGGTCACGATGACCGTGTGCTCGTGCTGTGAGACGGGGGCCCGCGCCTTCTCCACGAGCACGGGGTACGCGTAGAGCACGCCCGCGCTCCGGAGCGCTTTCACGCTCTTCTTGGGGTTTTCGCAGAGCGTCCGACACCAGCGCGCGGCAAACGGGAGCGACGGGTGCTCGCGGGCGAGGGCCTTCTGCAGGCGGTCGGCGTCCGCGTCCTTGAGCTTGCGCGTCCCCTGGAACTTGTAGATGTTCCCCGGCTCGCCGTTCACGACCTCGCCCGCCCCGCTCGTCGCGAAGGGCTCGACGGCGAAGACCTCGCCCACACGCGCGAAGTCCCCCTTGTGGCCTCCCACGTTTGGCACGGACTTTCCGGCATGGAGCTCGTTGCGGCGGATCAGGTGGCCCGTCAGGTTCGAGATCGGCTTGAGGCCGTAGGCCCGGATCGTGAGCTCGATCGCCTCTCCGACCTTCGAGAGGCTGACGTCCGGGCCGATCGTCTCGACGCCGGCCGCGAGCGCCTCGCGGGTGGCGCGCACGTAGTCCCCGTACCGTCGTGCGCCGCCCACCTCGACCGTCATCGCGCTGTCTGCCGGGTACCCGTCCACGTGCGCGCCGATGTCGACCTTGACAATTTGGCCCGCCACGAACGTCAGGGGGTCGTCGATGTCCGGCGAGTAGTGGGCCGCCAGGTGGTCGGCCGAGAGGTTGAGGGGGAAGGCCGGCAGCGCGCCCTCCTTCCGGATGAAGCCCTCGACCTTTTCCGCCACGTCCTCGAGCCTTGCGCCGGGCGTGGCGAGCGAGGCGGCCAGCTCGCGGGCCTTCGACGTGATCTTGCCCGCTTTGCGCCACTTCTCGATGGCCTCGTCCGTGAGCTTTTCGTCGGCCGCCATAGGGGGAGCGCCCCAAACCCCCAAGGAGGGCAAAAGCCCTTGGGTCGGTTGCCGCCCTCGCCTCACGGGACGACTTCGAAGGCGCGCAGCGCCGCCTTGAACTCGCCCTCGTTCAGGGAACCCGGTCGGCGCAGCGTGACCGGCCGCACGGAAAAGTCGACGACCGCCGACGGGATTCCCGTGGACGGCAGGGGTGTCCGCACCTCCACATCCGCCGCTTCGCGCGCTTGGCTCGAGACGTCGCGCAGCGACTCGGGGGCCGGCGCTCCATGCTTGTTGGCCGATGTCGAGGCAATCGGGTAGGCGCCGCGGAGCACCGCCTTGAGGAACGGGTGGGTGACGACGCGCACGGCCACGGTGGTCGTTTTGTCGTCGTCGTGGCTCGGGAACACCATTGTCATCGGCGCGCGCACGGAGGTCATCAGCCGCTCGAGCCCCTTCATCCGGACGGCCGACACGTCGGCGAGCGTCTCGATGGACGCGAGGTCCGGGAAGAGGTAGATGAACTGGTCGCGCGGGCGCTCCTTGAACGCGCAGAGCCGCTCCATCGCCCCGTCCGACTCGAACCACGCGTGGAGCCCCGGCACCGTCTCCGTGTCCGAGAGCACGATGAGCCCCAGCTTGAGCGACTGCTCGTACTGGGCGGCGGCGCCGCAGTGGCACCCGGAGGCGACGACTTCCGCCCTCGCCTCCTGGCAGGTTACAATCTTCCGGGCCATTCGAGGCGGATGACGAGTGGCGCGCTCTTGATCCTTTGCCCTTGAGGCTCAAGGACGGATTTGGTCCCACGTCGCGGCCCACGCGTCGAGCAGGTCGTCGCCGAAGGACTTCTTGTGGGCGAGGAGCACCTTGGCCACCTCACGCTCGTTCAAGACCCAGAAGAAGGTCTCCCGGCCCTCTCGCCGCCGCTCGAGGATCCCGCGCTTCTCGAGCTTCTTCAGGTGGTAGTGGAGCGTCGAGCCGGATATTTCGAAGGCCTCGCGCACGTGGCCGAAGTTCAGGCCTGGGTTCAGCAGCAGGTGCATCACGATGCGCCGCGGGATCTCCTGCCGGAGGGCCGCCAAGAGCTCGCGGTCGACGCCGCCGAGCTGGCCCGCGACGTAGTAGCGCCGGTAGATCCCGTCTTCGCGCTCCGTGACAAGCTCGAGGCGCACGAGCTCGCGCAGGTGGTACTCCACGGTCCCGAGCGGGAGGGCGAGAGCCTGCTGGATGCCCCGGAGGTGCGTGCCCGGCGAATCTCGGACGAACTCGAAGATGATCTGCCGCGTGGAGCGCGGCGGCGCGCGCGGCAGGCGCGCGCCCCTCGGCGTCGGGGCCCCCGGCGCGTCGCCTTCCGGCAGCGCCTCCGGGGAGGCCGCTGGCGGCCCGGCCTCGGGTGGAGGCGGGGGCGGGGACGGCGAGCCTGCAGGCGGCGCCGGCGGCGGAGGCGGCGCAGGCGACGGGGACGGCGGAGGCGGCCGAGGCGGCGGCGACGGCGCAGGCGGGGCCTCGGCCTTGCCTCTCCGAACGACCGGCTCCTCCCGCGTGCTTTCACCTCCCGTCTGCCTTCGTGGTCAAATCGTGCGGCCCGGCCTTCCCCCAAGCCGCGCCGCCTCGCAACCTTATGTCCTCACCTCCCTCCGTTTCTCCCCGTCATTTCAAGATGAGCGAGAGGTAGAGCAGCAGCAGGATCGCGAGGTCGAGCGTGAGCAGCATGGCGTCCACCGGCACGAGCACGACCGCGCTGAAGAGCGCGAGCGCTGTGAGCGCGCCCTTCACGGCAAAGGCGAGGAACGCGGCCGTCACGAAGATCAGGCGGCGGTTGCCCGTCCTGTGGAGCGACAGCCACGTCGTCCCCGCAAGGCCGAGGGCCAGCACGATCACGCTTGCAGAAAGCACCACTTCCAACGCACCAGTCATCTGTTTGTCCTCCGCTCCACCCGAACGCTCCACCCGCGCGCTGCGAAAGCCTCGAGCTTGGGGGGCCCTCTCCGGGCCCCCTGCCTAGTACTTCTTGGCGCGCGCGTAGACCGAGAAGAAGAACATCGCCGCGACGGCGGCGAGCGCGCCCACGAACACGACAAACGAAGGGCGCTCGCCTGGGCGCTCCGGCGTGGCGTGCCCCGTGCCCGGGAGGACCACGGGGGCCGCCACGCCGACGGCGGGGTCGAGGGTCGCCGCCTTGAGAGCCGGGTCATTGGGCACCGCGAGGAAGAGCACCAACGTGCCGTTTTCGAGGCCGCTCGAGGCCGACACGCGCACGGTTCGAGAGGCCCCCGTCGTGAGGTTCTCCGCGCCGAGCGAGAGCCACGCGAAGTGCCCGCGCGCCACGCCCCCCTCGTCGAGGAACGCGACGCGCTCGAGGTCGGCGGGGGACGAGGGCGCAAGCGCGGCCACCGGCCGATTTGGCGAGCCGGGGAGGGCGGCCTCGAACCCCTGAGGTCCCCGCGTGAGGAACGAGTGGTTGCCCCCGAGGTCCTTCAGCGCAACCTCGAAAGCGAGGTCGGACGCGGGCAGCGGGCTCTCCGGGGAAACGACCATGTCCACCTTGACCTCGAGGCCGCCCTCGAGCGGGTAGGGCGTGGGGCCGCCGACCGCGCCGCCTCGTTCCGCGAGGAGGAACGCAAGCGACGCGTTCGCGACGACCGGCGAGGCGCAGCCCGGTCCCTCGAAGGCCACGCGCGAGGCGAGCGTGAAGCGGATCGTCGAGCCCAGGTCTGTGGCCGCGCTCACCTCAAGCGCCGTGATCGACCAAGCGCCCTGCGCGAGGTCCGCCCTGCAGGCAAGCTCGGAAGGCTCGAAGGCGTGGTCGCCGTCGTCGACAAAGGCGACCACGCTCGGGAAGGTCGCCTCAAACGCGGGCGTTGTGGCGCCCTGGCCTCGCGGCCCCCACGTGACCGCGGGCCGCGTCAGATTCACGGTTGCGTTGATCGAGGGCGAGGCAAGCGTCACCGCCGACTGCCCCACCTCGAG
>JBGPNV010000248.1:0-4102 GCA_041487695.1 Thermoplasmata archaeon
GCGAGGCCCTTAACCAGATTGGAGCGCGGCTTGCGGCTCAATTACAGACAGTAAGGCTGGTTGAGTAACCTATCCATCCCACGCAGCGGTAGCTCGCTCTGGCGGAAGAAGGCCGCCAGTTTCTTCGGCCGACGCCTCAGCCTCGATAGCGAGCCCTCGGCTCCCGCAACCAGCTCCTCGGTGCCGTGGGGCGCGAAGTTCGCGAGCTCCACGCGCTTCGCGTGGTTCCACACGCCCTCGTCGGGGTTGAAGTCCGGCGAGTACCCCGGCAGGAACTCGATGCGCACCCTCCGGAACTTCTTCGTCAATGCCGTCACGATCTTCGCGTGGTGCTGGCGCGCGTTGTCCCAGATGATGACGATCCGCCCGCGGATGTGCCGCAGGAGAAGGAGGACGAACTTCAGGACGTCCTCGCTGTTGAATGCCTTCTTCGTTTTGATTCGGAAGTAGAGTTTGAGACCCGAGGTGAGCGCGCTGATCGCGCTCACCTTCTCCCGATCTCCTTGGTTGTGGACGAGTACAGGCGTCTTGCCCCTCTGCGCCCACGTGCGACCTACAAGGGGGATCGGCGAGAACCCCGACTCGTCGATGAACGCTATCGTCCAGCGCCCTTGGATCGCCCTTTTTTTATTCCGGTCCACTTGGTCTCGATCCACTCCTTGCGCTTCGCCTCATCGCGCTCCCGCGCGACACGGTGGGGCTTTTGCCAGCTCATGTTGAATCGAGTTCTCAGGATCTCGACCACGTACTTTTCGTGGAACTGGACCCCGAACTTCTCCAAGATCAGCCTACGGACGCGCGGCCCCGTCCAAAGGTCGTTCTTGAAGCCGTGGGCGATGGGACCCTCGCGCAGCATCTCCCCGACCTGCGCCCACTGCGCGGGAGAGAGGTAGCTCGCGCGCCCTTTCGGCTTCTTTCTCCTCAGTTCATCGAGCCCGCGCTTTCGAAGCGTCTTGTTCCACCGGCTTACGCTCGCCCGGGTCGTGTGATAACGACGGGCGACCTCGATCTGTTTGACTCCTGCGAGGAGGTCTTTTGCGGCGGCCAACCGCCGGCGTTCCAGTTCCTCGCGGCTCAAGCGCATGACGTAGTCTGAGTGCATCCCAATCCCAAGAAGGCATTGGGCTCTGAGCACGTAAATGTTACGATTCTATCCTGACTGTCTGGAGTCGCTCCCCGAATCGACGGCGAGCCAGTAGCGGTAGTCGACATGAGCGGCCGCGTAGGTGTCGACGGAAACACCCCGGAGCATCGTCGCATTCATCCCCGTGTCGTAGGTGCGCATCCCGGCGTTGGGGTCACTCCGGGAACCGTAGAGCCGCACGTCGTCAACGTACACCCCCGTGTAGAACACGCTATAATCCGTGTGCACGTAGAAACCGACGGCCGTCGCGCTGGAAGGCACCGTCATGGTAACTTGGTTCCATGTGCTGAGGTGGTTCTGGCCGGTAATTCCCGAGAGCCCCCAGGTCCAGCCCCCGTCGTCGTAGCCCGCGTAGAAGAAGTCGCAGCAAGATTCGATGTCGTAGATGTACCAAAACTCCAAGGTCAGGGGGCCGACGCTCGTGAGGTCAACGGAATAGTACGCGTAGGCGTCCATGTAGTCGTCGTAGCGGCGGCTGATGAGGTTGCTCGTGCCGTTGGGCTGGGTCCCGACGGCTCCGAGCCAGAGGCTCTTGGAGCCCGAGTGAGCAAAGAGCGAGTCGGTCCCCCAGTAGTCGGCGCCGTTGGTCGGGTTGGTGTCTTCGAAAGTCCAGTTGGCCCCGAGCGTGCCCTCGAAACTCTCGTTGAGGGGGACGATGTCCGTCGTCTGGCTCCCGAGGGCCGCAGACCACACGCTGCCGTTGCCTCCAAAGCTCCGGTAGCTCGACGCGCCCCACTGGTCTGTGCCGTTGGCGGGGTCCGCGTCGCCCACGGTCCAGTTCGTGCCCGGGAAGGGTTTCTCGAAGTCGTCGCTGCTCACGAGGATGTCGAGGTCAAGGGGGGTGGGTACAAACGCGGAGACCGAAACGGAGAGGGAGGCCATGAGGGTCAAAGTCGTGGCGGCGATCGCCACTGCGGCGAGGACGGGGCGACCGTTGCGGGTTTCCGGGCGAGGGTGTAGGTCTTGCCTCAGGCAGGTGCCTTCAGACCGCCTCAGAGACGGGGGGAGCGGATAACCATTTCGGCGGTCTGGCCAGCGGGCGGGTGGGTTCCTGCAGGCCTCGGAATCCCGCGCCGCCGCTGAACCCCTGAGGGGCCGTCTCACCCACCCCCGGCGCCCCGTTCTTGACCTTCGCCCTCGTTGGCCGGTCTCGTGATTGAACCGGACCTTGCACCGACCCCTATCATGACCCCGCAGGGCGCCCACCCGCTTACCGCGCCGCCGGGGTCCGAAGGCGCGCGCTTTGACGGCGGTTGGTCGCCGCTCCTTGTCCCCGGCGCCCTGGGCCTCCTTAGCGCCCCCGCCGGCGTCGTCCGCCCCTTCCACCAGGAACTCGCGCACTTCGCGCTCCACACGCGCGAGGGCTGCGTCCTCTGGGCCGACGGCGAGCACGGCTTCAACCCCTACGACTTCGCCGAGCTCAACCTCGCGCGCGGCTTCGACGCGGACTGGGGCGCCGAACGCCTCCTCGTCAAGCGCTGCATGACGCCCTTCCAGTGGGACACCGTGCTCACGAAGCACATCGCCGAGAAGCTGCTCGCGACGCAGACGTGCATGGTGCTTGCCGCGCCTTTCGAGAACCTCTTCTCGACCGACGAGCTCTCCGACTGGGAGCGCGAGGACTATGTCGCGTTCGCCCTTCGCCACCTCAAGGACCTCGCAAGGCGGCACGAAGTCCCCGTCGTCCTCTCCGTCGACATGGGCGCCTGGAGCCACGCGTACCCGACCTGCGCGTGGAAGGCCTACGAGGCGGCCGACCACCGATGGACCGTCCAGCCGCTCGCGAAGGGGTGGCGTGCGACGGAGGTTCTTTCGGGGCGGCGCATCGAGTCCGACCCCTTACGCCAGCACACGCTCTCGGACTTCGCCTTGGGTGCCGGGGAGGCCCCGGTCCTGCGCGCGCCTTCGCGCCCGCGCGTGCCCGCGCTCACGCAGTTCGCGTGAAGAAACGAAGGAGGCAGACCCTTGGGACAATCGACGCCGACCACGACGATGGCGCTCGACGTGTTCGAGAGCCGCTACGCGGCCTACCGCGCGGAGCTTGGCGCCCGCGAGCAGCACTGGTTCGACGAGCTCCTGTGCCGCGCCAGGCGCCACTCGAACGCGATCAACCGGCGCCCCGCGCTCGACTTCGAGCGGCCGGTCCTGCTCGCCATGCTCCTCGAGGGGATGGCCGAACTCGACCAAACCCGGCTCGAGCTTGCACGCACAAGGCAGCAGCTCAAGGAGGTGTGCCATGCCCTTGAAGACGCACGCGTGGTTGTTCGACGTGTACCCCCACCCACGCCGGAGCAGCTTAGTCGTGTGGGTCAAGCACGGCTTACGGATGCTCCGGCGTGAGGTCGAGTACCGCCCGGCCTTCTGCGTGCTCCCCGACGCACAGCCTCTCGAAGAGGCCGAGGCCGCCCTCGAGGGCGACGCGCGCGTCATGGAACTGCGCCGCGTGAAGCGCAGCGTGTGGCTGCGCGGCGGGGAGGTCGAGGTCCTCGAGGTGCGCCCCTGGAACTTCCACTCGATCATCCCGGTCGCCACGCAGCTGCGCCGCAAGACGCACACGAAGGGCTTCCTCTTCTTCGATGTCGACCACCAGCCGGAGAGCCGCTGGATGCACGCGCAGGGGCTCTTCTCGATGTGCAGGCTTGCCGTCGGCCCCGGGGGGCCGACCCTCGAGCCGGACCCGGAGGAGGACCGCTGGTCCCTCGACTACCCGACCCCCGACCTCAAGGCGGTGCGCCTCGAGGTGAAGGCCGCGCGCCAGGCGCACGAGGCGTCCCTCGAGGACTCCCTCGTGTCGGTCCGGCTTGGCGAGGAGACGGTCGAGTGCGGGGGGGCAGGGGGGAGCCTTGAAGAGGAAGCGCTCCGCGAGTTCGGCCGGCTCCTCAACCGCGTCGACCCCGATGTCCTCCTTACCCAGCACGGCGACCGGTGGGACATCCCCTACCTCCTGCGGCGCATCAA
>JBGPNV010000249.1:0-4045 GCA_041487695.1 Thermoplasmata archaeon
GTCGAAGTCGACGCCCGATGCGCGCAGCGAGGGCCCCGTGAGCCCGGAGTTCTTGGCCATGGCGCGGTCGATCACGCCGACACCCTTCGTGCGCACGCCCCACAAGTCGCTCGCATCGAGCATCTTCTCGTACTCGAAGCTCCGCTCGAGGATCATGTCCATGACGACCTTCGAGCGGCGCAGGAACTTGTCGTCGACGTCCTTGACCTGGCCGCCGATTCGCGGGTAGTTGTACATCATCCGGGCGCCCGTGATGTACTCGAGCAGGTCGAGCACGTACTCGCGCTCGCGGATCGGCCACAGGAACATCGTGAGGTTGCCGATGTCGTGGACAAAGGCGCCGAGCCAGAAGAGGTGCGACGCGACGCGGTTCATCTCGCAGACCATGACGCGGATCCACTTCGCGCGGTCGGGGACCTCGACGTTCATGAGCTTCTCGACGGCGTGGACGTAGAGGTGGGTCCAGTTCATGTTGGCCACATAGCAGAGCCGCTCCGTCATGGGCATGGCCATGATGAACTCCTTGCGCTCGCAGATTTTCTCGACGGAGCGGTGGAGGTACCCGACTTGGGGGTCGCAGTCGACGATGACTTCGCCGTTCACCTTGATGCGAAGGTCCCACAGCCCGTGGGTCGACGGGTGCTGGGGCCCGATGTTGATCCACATCTCGGCCACGAGCTACCACCACTCCCCGGCCTGCCGGAATTCGTAGTCCTTGCGCAGCGGGTGGCCGATCCAGTCTTCGGGGAGCAGGACGCGCCGGAGGTCTGGGTGGTCGACGAACTTCACGCCCATGAGGTCGAACTGCTCGCGCTCCTGCCAGTTCGCGCCGCGCCAGACGAGCGAGGCCGAGGGCATCTCGGGGTCGATCCGGTCGAGGGTTGCGGAGGTCTCGACGGTGAGGTGGGACGTGTAGGAGAAGAGGAGGTGCTTGACCTCGATGCGGTCCATGTGGTCGATGGCCACGACAAGGGAGCAGTGGTCGAACCCGGCCTGGTCGCGGAGCCAGCGCCAGAGGTCGGGCAGGGCTCCCGGGTCGGCCCCGACGTCGACGAAGACGTTGAGCTCCTTTTGGATGCCGGGGTTGAGGGGGTTCTGGGCCTTCACCGCCTTGACCTTCCCTTTGAAGGCCTCCTCGATGCGCCTCCCAAGCTCGACGCACTCGGGCGCGGGCGGCAGGGTCGAGACGGGGATGGGCGGGGCGCCGGCCGGCAACATGGGCGCCGCCATCGTCCGTCCCCTCCCACCCTTGTCCGTCGTCGTCTGGCCGATGCTGAGGGCGAGCGACTCACGCGCCGGCCTCGCGCGCAAGCTCTTGGCGGATCCCCGTCCCGAGGAAGTCCGCCCGCTGCATGAGGATCTTTTCCTGGAGCTTGATGAGCCCGAAGAGCATGGCCTCGGGGCGGGGCGGGCAGCCGGGGACGTACACGTCGACGGGCAGGATTTGGTCGGCGCCGAGCACGGTGTTGTACCCCTCGAAGAAGGGCCCGCCGGAGATCGCGCAGTTGCCGACGGCGAGGGCCCACTTGGGCTCGGGCATCTGGTCGTAGAGCATGCGCAGCCGCGGCGCGAACTTGCGGGACACCGTCCCGTTGATGAAGAGGACGTCGCACTGGCGAGGCGAGGACCAAAACAGGATCCCCAGGCGCTCGGCGTCGAAGCGAGACGCGCCCATGGCGGCCATCTCGATCGCGCAGCAGGCGATCCCGAGGTGGAGGGGCCAGATCGAGGCGGCCTGGCCGACCTTCAGGATCTCGCCCATCGACTTGTCGACGAGGCGCTTCACGAAGGTCGAGATGAAGGGGGCCTCGACGAGCTGGCGCTCGATGAGGTTTTGGGCGCGCATGAGGAGTTCCTTCGAGCGGGTGAAGAGGACTCCCTCGCCTTCGGCGGCACGCTGGAGGGGCTCTAGATCCATATGCGCTCCTCCATCCTCAGGGCGTAGGCGATCGAGACGAGCCAAACAGCGACGAAGGCGCCAAACACGAGGCGGGAGTCGAGCGTGACCGTGCGCCAGACGGAGAGGTAGAGGAGGACGAAGAGGGCCATCACGTCGGACACGACGAAGGGGATGGCGAACCGGTAGAACTGGAAGTGGAACTGGAGGGGGGGGTTGCCGAGGGGCTCTTCGCCGCACTCGAAGGGGAGCCTCTTGCGCGGGTGGGGGCTCCGCGGCGCGAAAAACCGGGGCATGTAGAGGGAGATGAGGGCGAAGAGAATCCCGAGCAGGGCGAAGAGGGCCAGGGGGATGTAGGACGAGGGGGTAACGTCAGGCATAATCAGGGCTCCGCGATGGCCGCGTCGTTATTTAAGGGTTTACGGGAGCCAGATTCGCAGGTGGAAGGGTGCAAACATGGGCTCAAGAATGGCGAGGACGTGGTGGCAAATCCGCGCGCGAAGCGCGCGGAACTGCCAACGCTTTTCTCTCAAGGAACAAGTGGGCGCGCCGTGGCCGACACCGAGCTCTTCGAATACGCGGCCGTCGCCGCGATTGCCGCGGCGATGGTCCTCGTGGCTTTGCGCAAGCGCGGGTTCGTGTTTTTCGCCGTGCTCGCGATGTTCGCGGTGACGGCGCTCGAGGTGGTCCCGGGCGTGCTCCCGAGAGGCGCGCACGCGTTCCCCGACCTCGCGTGGAAGTACCCGTACGTCTACGAGCCGCTGCAGTGGTACAGGCTCGCGACCCACCTCTTCGTGCACGACGCGGTCGTGGCGGCGCACATCGTAGGGAACGTGTTCACCTTCGTGCTCCTCGGGTGGCCGCTCGAGGAGAAGATCGGCTGGAAGCTCACGGCGACGATTTTTTTCCTCACGGGGATCATCGGGGCCGTCCTTTCCTCGTTCTTCGTGCTGGCCTCAGAGGACCCCGTGTGGGTGCACGCGACGGGCTACGGAGCGTCGGGGGCGATCTTCGGGCTCATCGGGTACTTCGCCGTGCGCTACCCGAACGAACAGGTGCTCGCCCCCCTCATCGTCATCCTCGCCAGGGTCCCGGTGTGGGTGGCGGCGGTCGCGGCGCTCGCGATCCAGGCGGTGGTGCTGATGCAGATCACGACGCCCTTCACGCCGGCGCTGTCTTGGCCTTCGGTGCTCGCGCACATGTCGAGTTTCGTGGTCGGGATGGCGCTCACGAGGGTCCCCTTCCTGCGGGCCGCCGACAACCCGCGCGAGCGCGCGTTCAACATCGACCTCGCCCCGCTGCGGGAGCTGGCGGTGAAGCCCGCGGACAAGATGGAGGTCGAGGGGATCATCAAGGAGGACATCCCCGAGGTCGCGCAGGCGAAACTCGAGTCGTTTGTGAAGCGGGCGAGGTGCCCGAAGTGCCAGGGCGTGCTCGAGCTCAAGGGCAAGAAGCTCGTGAGCGACTGCGGGTGGAGCCTGGAGTTCGGGCGGCGGCAGGCGCCCGAGGCGGCCAAGCGGTGAGAGAATGAGAGATCTACGATTACCCTCCGGGAAGCTTGATATGCGAGAAAAGGGACGGTCGGCGCGTGGCACTAAGCACGAGGCCCGCGCGGCTCCACGAGATGGCCGCAAGCTTCCTGGACATGGCTCGTGAAGAGGCGGCGGAGGGCTACCGGCTCAAGGACGAGCGGCGCATTCGCGATGCTGCCGAGAAGGCGTGGCTCGCCGCGCTGCAAGCCATCGACGGAGCGAGACAGCGCCACGGCGAAGTGCTGAGCCCCGGCGCGATGGCCCACCAAGATCGACACGACTTCCTCAAGGGGGCCGGCCGGCGCGACCTTTCAAAATTGCTTTCCATTTTCGCCGACCAACTCCACGGCCAGGTTTTCTACATCGGGGCGATCCCCAAGGAGAAGGAAATGAAACTGGCGCTCGATGAGGTTCTCCAGTTCACGCGGATCG
This sequence comes from Thermoplasmata archaeon, assembly GCA_041487695.1. Classification (GTDB taxonomy): domain Archaea; phylum Thermoplasmatota; class DTKX01; order DTKX01; family DATEUP01; genus DATEUP01. The sequence continues at coordinate 3,862 of JBGPNV010000249.1, forward strand.
TGCGTGATGAACTTTAGGCAGCGGGTGCCGGCTCCACCGGCGGTTGGAAAGCCTTTTACCGCTGGCTCCCCCGTCCCGTCCCGGGGCGAAAGCCCGCGGGGAATGGCTGCTGGCAAAGACCGAGCGCATCCGTAGCGGCATCTTCGGCCTCGACTCGATCATCGAGGGGGGCTTCCGCCCGCAC
>JBGPNV010000250.1:0-4011 GCA_041487695.1 Thermoplasmata archaeon
CGCGCGGGCCGCCCCGCCCCCCACACTGAAGGGCGAGCCGAACCAAGGGGCAAGCCTCAAACCCGGCGGAGGCCTCCTTGCCTGGGGCGGACTCCTGGAACTCGAAGAGGCCCGCGCGCTGCTTGCCGACCTCTGGGACGCCGACGCGGAAGTCTGGCAGGCGCGCTGGGCCCCCCTCTTCCGCACGTTTGCCGAGGAGGTCGTGCGCCGCGCCGACCTGAAGCCCGGCGAGCGCGTCCTCGACATCGGCACGGGCACCGGCACGGCGCTCTCACTTGCGGCGCCGAAGATCGGCTTCGACGGGCGCGCCGTCGGCATCGACCGCTCGCCCGCGATGGCCGCGCGCGCGAAGGCCGCGATCTCCTCGGGGGGCCCCTCCGTGCGCGTCCTCGAGATGGACGCGGCTGCCCTCGACTTCCCCGACGCCTGGTTCGACGCCGCGGTCTCGAGCTGCGGCGTGCCGTTCCTTCGCGCGGGCGACGTCCTCTCCGAAGTCCACCGCGTCCTCAAGCCCGGCGGCCGCTTCTCATGGGCCGACTGGCACCTCGACAAGGTCGCGGCCCTGCGCATCCTCGACGACATCCTCGCCAAACACAAGACGGCGACCCCCGGTCCGCGCCTGAAGCGCCAGCGCGAGGCTATCGCGTTGTGGGGCGGCGCCTCCGACGCCCTCCGCGAACGTGAGGACTTCGAGGCCGCGCTGGGCGCGGCCGGCTTTGCCCAAGTGCACGCCGACACGGTCACCCACACACTCCACTCGTTCACGCTGGACTCCTTGATCGAGGCCCGCCTTGCCCGCGCTGTACCCCGGCTCGAGGTTGAGGAGATGCAGCCGCAGGCGCGCGAAGCCCTCCGCCGCGACGCGCGTGAGGCCCTCGGCCACCTCGTCCACGGCGGACAATTCGAAGTCCTTTGGCCCATGTACTACCTCGAAGCCCGCAAGGCGTGACCTTCGGCCGCGCCACCCGCATGTTTGGCTCACGGAAGATTCTCGGCGTAAGGGTTAAGGGGGCCCCCGCCCAAGGCTTCCGGGGGAGCCTATGCGTGGCTTCGAACTCATTGTGAACCTGTCGAACCGCCCCGGCGAGCTGGCGGCAGCCGCCGGCGCGATCGGTAGGGAGAACGTAAACATCCGCGCCTTCGCGATCCTCGGCACGGGCAAGTTCGACGAGGCGCGTTTCATCGTCGACGACGCGGAGGCCGCGCTCCACGCCCTGGAGTCCGCCGGCTACAAGGCCCGCCGCCAGGAGGTCCTCACCTTCCCGGCCTCCAACACGCCCGGCGAGCTTGCGGCCCTCTCCGACAAGCTCTCCCGCGCCGGCGTCAACATCGAAGGGGGGTTCATGGCCTCCTCGGGCGACGACGGGCATTTCGAAATCATTTTCGAAGTGGCCGATGTCGGGGCGGCTCGCAGGGCGCTCAAGTGAGCGTGACGCCCCCGGTTACTCCGGCGGCGTCCACTCGTGCGGCTTGGCGACCTCGAGCTTTCGGTCGAGGCTCTCGTGGCCGTCCTTCCGCATCGCACGCCGCAGGAGGGGCGGCGACACGAGGCTGGTGCCGAGGGCCATGAGGACGACGACCGAGAAGAGTGGTCCATCGATGATCCCGCCTTTCAAGGCCACCGCGGCCACGATGAGCCCCACCTCGCCCCGCGGGATCATCCCGAAGCCCACGGCGCGCGCGGGGCCGCGCCCCAGGGACCTCGCGCCGAACATGCAGGGGTAATACTTCGTGATGGCCGCAAGGCCCATGAGCGCAAGCGCGAGCATGATGAGAGACGGATCCGCCCCGAAGGCGCCGAGGGTCACCTTGGCTCCCATGAGGACGAAGAAGAAGGGGACGAGCATTGTGCGCACGGGCTCGAGCTGCCGGTGGAGATCGTAGCGCCGCTCCACATCGGCGAAGGCGACGCCTGCCATGAACGCGCCGATGATCGGCGCGAGCCGGAAAAGGCCCGAGGCGGCCGCGAGGCCGAGGCAGGCCGCAAGGGCAAAGGCCAGGGCCGATTCCCGCGTGCGCACGGGCTTCAGGAAATCGAGCCGGCGGTCGTAGACCTTCTTGCCCTCGAGGATCTCGCGCTCCCCCGCTAGGCGCTCGACGACGCGGGGGCCGAACGCGAGGACGGCCACGACAAAGAGGAGCGCTTCGGCGACGATGAGGACAATCTCCACGAAACCCTGCCGCTCACCCCCCGCGACCGCGCCGACGACCGCGAGCACGATCATCCCCAGGATGTCGTCGATCACGGCGGCTCCGAGGATGACCTTGGCCGTCTTCGTCTGCGTCATCTCCAAGTCCGAAAGGACGCGGGCCGTGATGCCGACCGAGGTTGCGACCATCGCGGTGCCTACGAAGAGGGCGGCGTGCCAATCGTAGGCCAGCGCGAAAAGCAGGGCCGTGCCGGCGGCCAGGGGCGCGACGACGCCGAGGACCGCGGTCTCCGTCGCCGCGCGCCCGACCTTCTTAAGGTCGCCGATGTGCGTCTCGAGGCCCACGGAGAAGAGGAGGACGACGATGCCGATTTCCGCAAGCGCCTCGAGGGCGATCCCGTAGTCGGGGTTCCCGGGGTCGAGAACTGCAAGCGCCGAGGGCCCGAGGAGGATGCCCGCGGCGATCTCGCCGATCACGCCGGGCAGGCCCGCGTATTCGACAAGCCGGCCCAGGAGCCGGCCCACCGCGTACATCGCAAAGATGATGAAGAGGAGGTCAACGACCACGTCGCCCGAGCTGAACGCCACGGTGCCGCGACCTCCGTCTCCTCAACCGCGCGTCTCATTTGAAGGTTGGCGGGCCTGTGAACGCGGCGGCTGACGTGGCCCTCGCGACTTTGAGCTGGCCGTAGCGATCCTGCGCCGGCGTTTGCATCGCTCGGCGAAGCAGGGGAGGCGCCGCCAGGCTCGAACCGATCGAAACGAGCACGACGACGGAGAAGAGGTCGGGGCCGATGACGCCCGCGCTAAGGGCCACGGCGCCCACGATGAGGCCGACCTCCCCCCGCGGCATCATGCCGATCCCAATGACGTGGGACGGCCATCTCCCGAGTCGGCGCGCCGCGAAGCGGCACGGGTAGTACTTGGCCGCGCAAGCCAGGGCGAGGAGCGTCCCCCCAAGGGCGAGCAGCCCCGGGCTTGCCGCAAGCGCCGCGAACGACACATGGGCGCCCATCAAGACAAAGAACAGGGGGACAAGCGCCCGGCGCGGGCTTTCGAGGCGTGCGCGCAGGCCAAAACGCGCCGAGACTTCGGCGAAAGCCACGCCTGCAAGGAACGCCCCGACAATGGGTGCAAGCTGGACCCAGGAAGCCCCCAGCGAGAGCACCGCGCACGCCGCGAGGGCTGCCACGAGAACCCGGACTTTGCGGCTGGGGCTCGGGACGAACGCGAGGCGTGGGAGGCGGCCGGGCCGGGGCGAAAGCCACCGGCGCACGACCGCCGGGCCCACGTAGAAGGCCGCGGTGACAAAGACCGCGGCGGCGCCCATCTGGGCCGCCACACCGAAGGGTCCCTGGGCCCCGCCCGCCGCGATGGCGCCCACGAGCGCCAGCACGAGCAACCCCATGACATCGTCCATCACGGCGGCGCCGAGGATGACCGTGCCGGGCAGAGACGCTTCTTCCTTCAGGTCGGCAAGCACGCGCGCCGTAATTCCGACGCTCGTGGCGACAAGCGCGGCCCCGATGAAGAGCGCCGCAGGTAGCGCGTAGCCGAGCGCGAGCATGAGCCCGGCTCCCAGGGCGAGCGGGGTGAGGACGCCGGCCGTGGCGGTCCGAAGCGCGATGGCACCCACCTTACGCAGGCGCGCTGGCGGGGTCTCCAGGCCCGTCGTGAAGAGGAGCACCACGATGCCGACTTGGGCTACGGCCTCAAGGTAGGGGCCGTAAGTTGCCGCAGGGTCGAGGAGCCCGAAGACTGCAGGGCCAAGCAAAGTGCCTGCCGCAAGCTCGCCGACGACGCTGGGCTGTCGGAGCTTCACAAGCGCAAAGCCGGCTAGGCGAGCGCACGCCGCCATGAG
>JBGPNV010000251.1:0-3995 GCA_041487695.1 Thermoplasmata archaeon
CCGAGGGCTCGGTCCTTGTGGTGCCCAAGCAGATAGGGCGCTCCGAAGAGTCCGGCAGCCGCGCCGAGAAGGAAGATGATGATCAGGAAAAATGCAGAAAGCGCGTCGACCTCAAGGTAGAGCGTTTCGGATGCAAGGAACCACGGTTCGCGGTACGTCTCGGTGGTGTTCGACGCGAGCGTTAGGACGGCAAACAGCAGCCCCACAAGGCTCCCGGCGACCGTGCCGCCGGCACCGAGGAGTGTAGCCCGGCGCGCGTCGCGGCCATAGAGGAGCGAGAGGCAGCCGCCGCCGAGGATGAGGGCGATCGCCGCAAACAGGAGGAGCAGGAGGACCCTCGGGCCGCGCCCACAGGCCATCGCGATTAGTAGCTGACGGCGGGATTGCTGGCCACCAAAAAAGCGGCCGCACCTTCGAAGGGCGTCCTCTCAGCGCCAAGGGAGGGGTTGCTCCGCGTAAGCGGCAAGATGGAGGGCTCCTTTCCGCGCCTGTCGCAATTCGCGAGCGCCTCTGACTCCGCCTCGCGCGGATCTTGAAAAGGTATTCCGTCACCGCAACCGGAGCGCGTTCAGCCCAAACTCGGGCTCCTTTTCGCGGCGCATCGCGGGGTTCTCAACGACCCGCATGGCAAATTCCGCAAGGACGGCCACGCGCGCACGGAAGAGGTGCCCGCCAAGGGCCCTGTGGTCTGGGGCACCGAGCGTCACGTGGAAGTGGGGCTGGAATTCGCCGGTGGGTGACGAGGCGATGATCCCGGAGAGGCCGAGGAGCTCGTGGGGCACCGCGAGCGTCAGGCGGTCGTAGGCTTTGCGCTTCGCGTCGTAGTAGGCGAATTCCACGTCCTCGAAGGCGCCAAGCGCCGTTACCATGACGGCGCCGCGCCCGCCCTCCGCCTTGAGGGCTGCAAGCAGGCTTGGGATCACATCTTCGCCTTTGTCGAGGCGGACGAGGATGAGGTCGCCTTCGCGGTGGTGTTCCAATCTCTTTCCCCCGGCCCGTACCCGCCCGCCCACCCTCATGACGCATGCGTCTAGTTAAGTGGAGGCAGGGGGTGAGCAAAAGCCCTTCACTTCAGCATCGCACGCGAGATCACGATGTGCTGGACTTCGCTCGTGCCTTCATAGATCTCCGTAATTTTTGCGTCTCGGTAAAACCGCTCGACCGCGTAGTCCTTCGTGTAGCCAACGCCGCCGAGGACCTGGACGGCCTCGGCGCAGGCCTGCATCGCGACTTGCGAGGCGAAAAGCTTCGCCTCGGACGCCTCGAGGCTGTGGGGCAAGTTCTGGTCCTTGAGCCATGCGGCCCGGCGCGTGAGGAGCCGGGCGGCCTCCATGCCGACCGCCATGTCGGCAAGCTTCCATTGGATCGCATGGAAATTCCCGATCTTTTGCCCGAACTGCTGCCGGTTCTTGGCGTATTCGACGGCGGCGTCCATCGCGCCCTGCGCAATCCCCGTCGCCTGGGCGGCGATCCCGATGCGGCCCGCGTCGAGGGTCTTCAACGCAATCTTGAAGCCCTCGCCGGAGGGCCCGAGGCGGTTCGCCTTCGGCACGGCACAATCTTGGAAAACCATCTCGCAGGAGCCCGACGCCCGGATGCCGAGCTTGTCCTCTTCGGCGCCGACCTCGAACCCCTTGAGCCCTTTCTCAAGGATGAACGCGGAGATCCCCCGGTGCCCTTTCGCGAGGTCCTCGCTTGCATAGACAAGGCAGAAGTCCGAGGCCGGCCCGTTGGTGATGAAGTGCTTCGTGCCGTTGAGGATGTAGGACTCGCCCTCGAGCTTCGCGGTAGTCTTGAGGGCCGCGGGGTCGGAGCCCGCGCCGGGCTCCGAGAGGGCGTAGGAGCCGAGCTTCTTGCCTTCGCCGACCGGGCGCAGGTACTTCTCCTTCAGTTCTTCGGTCCCGAAGGTTCTCACAGGATAGGCGAAGAGCGAGTTGTTGACTGAGAGGATCACACCGGTCGAGGCGCATACGCGTGAGAGCTCTTCGACCACCCCGACATAGCTCACGTAGTCGGAGCCGGCCCCGCCGTAGGCGGAGGGCACCATCATCCCGAGGAGCCCGAGCTCGGCAAGCCCCTGGACCGTCTCGGCGGGCCAGCGCGCCGTGCGGTCAATTTCGGCGGCGATGGGCCGGACCTTGGATTCGGCGAACTCGCGGGCGACTTGCCGGATCATCTTCTGCTCTTCAGTGGGTTCGAAGTCCACGCGAAGGTCCCTCGGAGGCGGACGAGAAACCGGGCCAAAGCCACTTGAAGGTTTGGTGATGAGGGAAGGCCGGCCGCGCCCGCCTGGAGCTGGGGGGAAGGCGCACGCGGCCGGAGAAGGGCTAGTCCTGCGCCTTGGGCTCGGGGGACGCGAGCGTGCGCATGAAAGTGCGCACGCTCATGCCGCCCGAGAGCCTGTACGACCACAGGCGCGAGTCGGGGCGGATTACCACCTGCCACGACACGCGCTCGGCCTCGCCAAGGAGGTCAGCCATTGAGCCTCCCTCGGCGCGTCGACGGCCGGTGGGTTGGGCTCAGCGTTCTCGCTTTGTCCGTGGGGGCCCGGACGTTCACGGGAAGACATGGGAGTGAGCCGTTATAAGAGACCGCCGCGATGCGACCACGAGCGGTGAACAGTTGGGCAATCTGAAGAGCGGAAAAGGCCCCGCTTCAACGGATGTCGAGGCCAGCGCACCACCTTCCACAATCCGTGGAACATCGGCCGCCGCGGTCGCTCGCGGGGACACGGTCCTCTTCCGGTGGGAGAGGCAGGAGGCTCTCGGGCAGGTCACGGAGAAAGGCGCGCGCGTCGAGGGGCTCGGCGTCTTCAAGGAAGAGACGGTCGTAGGCCGGCCATGGGGCGGCACGGTGGCGGTGGGGAGCCAGACGATCACGCTGCTGCGCCCCGGCCTGCCGGACTTCGTCCGCCTCATGAAACGCGGCGCGCAGATTATCACACTCAAGGACGCGGGCCATATCGTGGCGCACTGCGGGGTCGGCGCGGGCGCATTCGTCGTGGAATTTGGCGTGGGGTCCGGGGCCCTGACGCTCGCACTCCTGCATGCGGTCGGGCCGTCGGGGCGGGTAATCTCGGTTGACAACAACCCGAAGCACATCGAGGTCGCTCGCAAGAATGTCGCGCGGACGCCGTGGGGGGCTGGGTGGGACATGCGTGAGGGGGACTGCGCGGCCGGCGTGCCCGAGACGGAGGCCGACGCCGTCGTGATGGACGTACCTGAGCCGTGGCTCGCGCTCGAGGCTGCCTGGCGTGCGCTCAAACCCTGCGGCCGCTTGGCGGCATTCCTGCCAACGATCAACCAAACCGAGCGCACGGTGGTGGCGCTTGGGCGCGCGGGTTTTGTGGACGTGCGGACCGTCGAGCTCCTCGAACGGGAGCACGCGGTGCGCGAGGGTGCCAGCCGGCCGAGCTTCGACATGCTCGGCCACACGGGCTACCTGACTTTTGCCAGGCGGCTCAGTTGAGTCGGACTCAGGCGCCCGCATCCTCGGCCTCGGCCGAGGCCGAGATCCGCTCCTTGAGGCGCCGGTCAACCACGGCGCCGGCCAGCACGATCGCGATGCCGGCGGCGGCAAGGGCGACGGACGGCCACATCCCGAAGCCGTGGGGCATCCCCAGGGTGAGCGCCAGGCCGCTTGCGGCGCTCCAGCCGACGAGGAAGTACCCCGTGAAGGGCAGGAAACGCAAGGTGAGCCCGCTCGAGTGCTTGCCGCGCCGTAGCCGGAAGTCCAGCACGCGGAACACGAGGCGCACGATGAGAGCGAGGTACATGACGGGGGCGTACAGCAGCCCGAAGACCACGAGCATCTGGGAAACGTCGGAAGGCGCCTGACCCGAGCGCAGGACGAAGCCGAGAGGCGAGGTGCCCGAGATGATGTACTGGGCCGAGACGATGGCGCCAAGGACGAGGATGATGGCGGCAAGCACACTGCCGGCGACCGAGAGGCGCGAGGTCGCCACACCCACGCGCACGTTGCGCTGGAAGGTCCGC
>JBGPNV010000252.1:0-3993 GCA_041487695.1 Thermoplasmata archaeon
CGCCCGGTCGAGGGCGACCTCGGGGTCCTGCGCGGGCCCCGCGTTGTCCGTCTCGATGAGGGCGGCCGTGCCCCACCCCGACCCTACGGTGTAGCGGTTCGCGACGATGTTGTAGCGCGCGCCGTCCGACTGTTCCCAGACGGCCGACGCGTTGCCGGACGCGTCGAAGGCGACCTGCGGGTAGTAGGCGTCCCCCGCGTTGTCCGTCTCGATGAGGGAGCGGTTGCCCCACCCCGACCCCGCGGTGTAGCGGTTGGCAAAGATGCTCGTGCGAGCGCCGTCATATTGGTCCCACACGGCAAGCGCGTTGCCCGAGGCGTCGAAGGCGACCTGCGGGTCGAAGGCGCTTCCGTTGTCGTCCGTCTCGACGAGCGTGGCGTTGCCCCACCCGGACCCCGCCGTGTAGCGGTTGGAGAAGATGCTCGTGGCAGAGGCGTCGTCTTGGCGCCAGATGGCGAGCGCGTTGCCCGATGAATCGAAGGCGACCTGGGGGTTGCCGGCCATCCCAGAGCCCGTTTCGATGAGGCCGGCGGTGCCCCAACTGGAGCCCGCCGTGAAGCGGTTGGCAAAGATGTTCGTGCGCGTGCCGTCAAAGTGCTGCCAGACGACGAGGGCGTTGCCGGACGAGTCCTCGGCGATTTGCGGGTTTATGGCACCGCCGGTGTCGTTCGTTTCGATAAGGACGGCCGTGCCCCATCCCCACCCCGGCGCGTAGCGGTTCGCCCAGATGTTCATGCGCGTGCCGTCCGACTGGTACCAGACGGCAAGCGCGTAGCCCGAGCTGTCCACGGCAACCTGCGGCTGGTAGGCGTCCCCCGTGTTCTCGATGGCCGTCGCGCTTCCCCAGCCTACGCCGGCTGCGTACCGTTCGGCTGCGATCACGTTGCGGGTGCCGTCGTACTGCTGCCAGACGGCAAACGCGTTCCCTGAGGGATCGATGGCGACCTGCGCGTAGGAGGCGTCTCCCCCGGCGTTCGCCCCGATGAGCGCGGGGTTCAGCCACCCCTGTTGGACCGTGGCGGCCAGAGCAGGGACCGGGAGGGAGGCAGCGGCAAGCATAGCGATCAGCAGGGGCGCAACAAGGCGGGCCGGGGTTGTTCGTGGCATGGGAGACACCGTTCGACGAGCGGACGGCGTCGAGCCGCCCGTGGCGGGATAAAGGTCACGCCCTTATCGCCCGGGCGGGCGCGGGGCGAGGACGGAGTCGTTCGGAGAGCGGGCGGGCAGGCAAGCCTTTTCCCGCCCCCGAGGTTTCCTCCGCCCGATGAGCGCGCTGGGCCCGCGTCCGCGGGACCTCGATGTCCCCTCGGAGAGTGCGGTCAAGCGGCGCGTGCGCCTGGCGACCTTCGCGGTCTTTGCGGCCTTCCTCGCCGGCTCGGTCGGGCTCTTCGCGCTGCTGGCGGAGCTTGGCGCGCAGTCGCTCACGGGGGCGGCCTACGTCCTCGTCCTTGCCGCCTATGGGTCGGCCTTCGGCTACCTGCTCTGGCGGTCGAGCCAGCGCGAGCTTGCGCTTGTCCGGACGACCTCCCTCTTCCTCGAGGACCTGCCGGTCGGCATCCTCTTCGTCGACCCCGAAGGGACGGTCACCTACGCGAACCCCGCGCTCGTTGCGATGACGGGGCGCTCCGTGGAGGAGGTCCGCGGAAGGAGCGCGGCGGCCTTCGTGCACCCGGAAGACCGCCAGCGGATCGGCCGGGAACTCTTACGGCGCGCAAAGGGTGAGGTCTCGACCTACGAGCTGCGCATCGCGCACAAGGACGAGAGCGTCCTCCATGGCATGATCACCGCGATCCCCTTCTTCGATGGCTACCGGTTCGACGGGTCGCTCGCCGTCGTCCTCGACATGACGGAGATCCTCGAGATGCGGGCGAAGGCCGCAAGGTACCAAGAGCTCTCCGCCTTCGCTCTGGACGCCGTGACGCACGACCTCTCGAACCGAATGCAGGAGATCCTCTCGCGGGCGGCCATTGCCGGCGCGCTGGTGCCCGGGGAGTCCGCGCGCGCGAAGGCCGCCATCCAAGCGGCGACGCAGGCGGCCGAGCGCGCCACGCGCCTCATCCGGGAGGTCAAGCAGATCGCGGCGGCCGAGCGGCTGTCGTGGCCGAAGCGCACGATCGAGGTGCCCGCGCTCGTCGGCCAGGCGCTCTCGATCGCCGACGTGCCGCCGCCGATGCGGGTCGAGGCGGAGGTCTCGCCTGAGGCAGCGGCCATCAAGGTGGGGGCCAACGACCTCGCCCCGCTCGTGCTCTCGAAGCTCCTCGAGCACGCCGCGGAGGGCGGGCGCGGCGAGGGCGGGCGGCTGCTGCTGAAGGCCACGGTGGAGTCGAGCAGCGCGCCCCAGCTCGTGGTGCGCGTGTTGGGGTCGCGCCGCGCGGTCTCGGACGACGACCTGAAGCTGATGATGGCGCCGCCGCGCGAGGCGGGGGCCGGCGAGACGCCTTGGCGCTCCGGCGTGAAGCTCGCGCTCGCCTCGTCGGTCGCGCAAGCGCACGGCTGGGGGCTGCGCGCCTCGCGCGCGAAGGACGGGAAGGGCGCGGTGTTCGAGGTGTACATTCCGGTGGAAGGGGAGTGAGGGGGCCCCGCGCGGGCCACCCCGCCGACACCGCGGCCCAAACGCTAAGGGCCTGCATGCCCCTTCACCTCCCGGGGCGCCGATGGACATCCCCTACTGGAGCCTGAAGGAGGGCGAGCTCCTCGACGCGCTTGGCACCTCGCGCCAGGGGCTCTCCTCCGCGGAGGCAAGCGTAAGGCTCGCTCGCGACGGGCCCAACGTGCTCAGGGCCGAGGCACGCGCGCCAGCGCTGCGCGTCCTTGCAAACCAATTCCGCAGCCCCCTCATCCTGCTGCTTTTTGTCGCCGGCGGGCTCGCGCTCGTCGTCGGGGACTTCGTCGAGGCCTCGATCATCGTGGGGGTGCTCCTCACGAGCGCGCTCCTCGGCTTCGCACAGGAGTACCGCGCGTCGGTGGCCGTCGCAGAACTGCGCCAGCGCCTGAACCTGCAGACCACCGTGCTGCGCGACGGGAAGGAGGCGCAAGTCCCCTCGTCGCAAGTCGTGGCGGGCGACCTCGTGCGCCTCAGCGCCGGCAACCGCGTGCCGGCCGACGCGCGCTTGCTGGAGGCGAACAGCCTCCACGTGGAGGAGGCGATCCTCACGGGCGAGAGCTTCCCGACGGAGAAGCAGCCGGGCGAGGTGCCGCAGGCCTCCGGGCTGCCGAAGCGCACGAACTGCGTCTTCATGGGGACGAGCGTCCGCAGCGGGACGGCCCTTGCCCTCATCGCGCGAACGGGCCGCGCGACATCGGTGGGCGCGATCGCGGAAAGGCTCGAGCGCAAGGCGCCCGAGACGGAGTTCGAGCGCGGGGTGCGCCTCTTCGGCCACCTGATCCTGCGCGAGGTCGTCGTCCTCGTGCTCGGCATCGTGGCGGCGAACGTCTTCCTCCACCGCCCGCCCATCGAGTCGCTGCTCTTTGCCCTCGCGCTCGCCATCGGGCTCTCGCCCGAGCTCCTCCCCACGATCATCACCGTGACGCTCGCGCGGGGCGCGCAGGACCTTGCCAAGCAGGGCGTGCTCGTGCGCCGGCTGAACGCGATCGAGAGCCTCGGAGGCATCGACCTGCTGCTCACGGACAAGACAGGCACGCTCACGCGGGGCGTGCTGGCGCTCCAGGGGTCCGTGGGCCCCGATGGGGAGGCCGCGCCAGGCGTGCTCCTCGCGGCCGCGCTGAACGCGCGCTTCCAGACGGGCCTTGCCAACCCGCTCGATGCGGCGGTCCTCGAGGAGGCAAACCGGCAAGGGGGGGCCTCAAGCGCGGGCGCGCGCGGCGGGGCCGACCTCGCGGAGAAGCTCGGCGAGATCCCCTACGACTTTGAGCGCAAGCGGATGACCGTCGTGGTCGGGGGGAAGGACGGGCGCGCGCGGCTGATCACGAAGGGCGCGGTCAAGGAGGTCCTCGAGGTCTGCTCGCGCCTTTCGCGGAAGGGCGGCGAGGCGC
>JBGPNV010000253.1:0-3987 GCA_041487695.1 Thermoplasmata archaeon
CGGCCCGGGCGGCGCTTGCCAGCCCACCCGCCCTGATCATCCGTCCTTGCAAATGCCGAGCGGGCTCACCACGTATAAATAGAAACGAGCGCGTTTTCCGGCGATTCACATGGCCGAAGACCTTGCAGCCTCGGCATTCAAAGAGTGCGCGCGCCTCAACGCACAGTACGCGGAAGTCCGCGTGGAGAAAACGCGCGCGAATTCCTTCAGCCTCAAGAACGGCGTCCTCGAGGACTCCGCAAGCAGCACGGCCGAGGGCCTTTCCGTGCGGGTCGTCACGGGGGGCGGCTCGGGGTTTGCCTCGACCAATGAGCTCTCGCGCAAGGCGGCCGGCGCCGCGGCGACCAAGGCCTTTGCGCTGGCCAAGTCCGCCGCCACCTTCAACGACAAGCCCGTTACCTTCACGCGCGAAGCCACGTACTTCGTCGACTACGAGGTGCGCCAGAAGAAGGACCTCAAAGACCTCTCGGCCGAGGACCGGATCGGCTACCTCAAGTCCCTCGACGCGGCGGCCCTTGCGACGAAGGTCAACCTCCCGATGCGCTACCTCGCCGTCGGCGACTGGACGACCCAGAAGTTCTACGAGAACACGGAAGGCTCGCGCATCCGCTCGACAATCCCTCGCATCCACCTCTTCTACGCGATTGCCGCGGTGGAGGCCGGCGCGTCCCAGCAGTACATGTTCCAGTTCGGCAACAGCGGAGGCTGGGAATTTGCCGAAGGCTGGCGCGCGGACCTCAAGATCGCGGAGCAGGCAAGGACACTGAAGCGGGCGCTCACGAAAGGCAAGCCGGCGCCCCGCGAGCCCCTCGACCTCGTCGTGGGCCCCTACGTGTCGGGCATCGCGGCCCACGAGTCCTGCGGCCACCCCTCGGAAGCGGACCGGATCATGGGCCGCGAGGCGGCGCAGGCCGGCGAGTCCTTCATCGAAGTCGGGATGCTGGGCTCGCGGATCGGTTCGCCCGAGGCCACCGTCATCGACGACCCCTCACTGCCGAACTCCTACGGCCACTACCTCTTCGACGATGAGGGCGTGAAGAGCGGCCCGCGCCGCCTCTACGACGCGGGGCGCATCGCAACGTTCCTCCACAACCGCCAAACGGCCGCGGCCCTCGACCTTACGCACTCGAACGGCTCCTCGCGGGCCGAGTCGTACGCCGACGAACCGATTGTGCGGATGGGGAACACGTACGTGGCACCTGGCGACCACTCGTTCGAGGAGCTCCTCGAAGGCGTGAAGCTCGGCGTCTATGTGAAGGATTTCATGGAGTGGAACATCGACGACAAGCGGTACAACCAGAAGTACGTCGGCACCGAGGCGTACCTCATCAAGAACGGGCGCGTCGGCCAGCCCGTGCGCAACCCCGTGATCGAGCTTACGACGCCCGCGTTCTGGAGCGCGGTCGACGCACGCGCGAAGGACGTCGACTTCTTCTCCGCGACCTGCGGGAAGGGCGACCCGATGCAGGGCGCACCCGTGTTCATGGGCGGACCGTCCATGCGCCTCCGGGACATCCGATTGGGGGGTGCCTCCAAATGAGCCACCCCGACGCGCTTGTGGAGTATGCGGCCCGCCGCGCGCGAAAGGCGGGCGCCGACGAGGCCGTTGCGCTCCTCCAGTCCCAACACGCCGAGCAGACGCGCCTTGCCAACAACCAGGTCTCGATCGCCGTCTCGTGGGACTCGCGGCATATGGGGCTCTTCCTCGCGAGGAAGGGCCGCACGACCTCGACGAACATCGACACGCCGACGCGCCCGAAGGTCGACGAGGCCGTGCGCCGGCTCCTGAAATTCCTCAAGATGCTGCCCGTGAACGAGGACTACCGGGGCATCGCCTCGCGGGGCTTCGCGACCGGCGAGGGCACCCCTGACCCTGCGATCGCTTCGGGGCAGGCGTCCACGAACGAGATCATGGTCGCGGCCAGGGACGCGGCGCTGCGAGCCGGTGCCCTGCGTACGGCCGGCACCGCGTACGTTTCCTTTTCGCGCACGAGCCTCGGGACCTCGGGGGGCGCGCTTCTTGCCGCCGACACGACCGGGGCGACCGTCTCGATCCGCGCCTTCACGGACAAGGACGCCTCGGGCCACTGGGTCCACGCGTCCTCGACGCTCAAGGGCCTTGACGCGAAGGGGTCGGGCCGCCACGCCGGCAACCTCGCCAAACGCGGCCGAAACCCCGTCATCGGCACGGCGGGCAAATTCGATGTGGTTTTCGACCCGCTCGCGATCGCGGCGCTCACGAGCAACCTGGGGAACATGGCAAGCGCGACGGCTGTCGAGTCGGGGTTCTCGTACCTTGGAAAGAAGATTGGGCGCAGCGTAGGCTCGAAGCACGTGAACGTCGTCGACGACGGCGCCATGCGCCTTGGCCTCAACTCGATCCCCTTCGACGTGGAGGGCTTGGCGACGCGGCGCACGCCCATCGTGCAGAAGGGGGTGCTCAAGACCTACCTCCACAACACCTCGACGGCGACGCGCAACAAGGTCGCCTCGACGGGGAACGCCTCCTTCGACCACTTCCGGGACGGCGGGGGCCCGGGCGGCGTGATTACGCCCTCGCCTTGGAACCTCGAGATGCTGCCGGGCACGAAGTCCCTCGACAAGCTCTTCTCGATGGTCGACCACGGGCTCTACATCACGAACATCTGGTACACGCGCTACCAGAACTACGTGACTGGCGACTTCTCGACGATCCCCCGTGACGCGATCCTCGCCATCGAAGGCGGCGAGGTCAAGGGGCCGGTGCGGGACCTTCGCATCACGGAGAACATGCGTTCGCTCTACCAGAAGGTCGCGGCGCTCTCGGAGGAGACGCGCCAGATCCACAGCTGGGAGTGCGAGACGCCGACCATGCACCCCTACGCGCTTGTCGAGCGCGTCAATGTGAGCCGCTCGGCCCAATGACCGGAGGCGCCCGGCGGCGCGGGACCCCCCATGAGGGTCTGAGGGTTTCATGATTTCCCTCACGCCATGTTCATCTGCCAAGTCCGCGACCGCCCCGCCGGGAAGGCGGCAGGGGTCGTGAGAGCATGGCGCAAGGTCCCGGGAATCTATGGGGTTCAAGGCCCAAGCGCCCGCGGGGGCTTGGTTCCCCCGTGGGGGCCGCATGCGCCGTGCTCTTCGTGGCCCTCGCAGGCCTTCCCACTCCCCTGGCGGCCGAGCCACCCGCCCCTGCGGCGCTGATTGTATCCGAGGTAATGCCGGCCGCCCAGGGGAACCTCTCCGAGGCGGAGGGCGAGTGGGTCGAGCTCAGCGTGGCGGCGGGCGGCCAACTCGAAGGCCTTGCGATCACGGACCTTGACGGCGCTGTCGACTTTGTCTTCCCCGCGCTTGCGGTGGAGCCGGGGGAGCGGATTGTCGTCGCCAACGGTCTGACCGCGCCCCCAGGGCTCGACCCATCGGCCCGGCTTTTCAAGGCCGGCAAGAGCTGGTGGACCTTCGACAATGCGGGCGACGATGTCAGCGTGCTTTCGCCCGACGGCGCCGTCATGGACCGGCTCGCCTACGGCGACGGGCCGGCCCTCGACCCGCCCCCCGCCGGATTTGCTGAGGCGGCCGCCTTCTCGGGCGCGATCCCGGCAGGCGCGTCTCTTGGGCGCATCGGGAACGCGACGCTCGCGACTGTGCCCACCCCGGGCCTTCCCAATGTGCCGCTTTCCGGTGCCTTGGGACACGAGGTGGAGCTTGCGGCGATCCTGCTTGAGGGCGACACGGCCACTCCCGTGCTCTGCCCTGCCGCCGCAGGCGCCGGGAGCGCCTACCTCTGGAGCGTTGACCTCGGCGGGTCGCAGGTCTGGTTCGGGGGCGCCCCGCTTGCCAATCGCGTGTGCAGGGCCCCCGCGTCCGAGGGGGGCATCGCCGAACGGCAAGCGCTGAGCGACGCGGTCGGGTTGTCGGTCGCCGTCGACCCCGATGCGCGGCCCGCGCCCTTGAAGCAGGGCGCGACGGTTGCGCTCCTCGACCCGTGGGGGGCCGTCGCTTTTGAGC
>JBGPNV010000254.1:0-3980 GCA_041487695.1 Thermoplasmata archaeon
GTCGCGCGCCTGATACTTCGGGATAATCCCCTCCAACAAAGCCCAAATACCGCCAGGGTCTCGCGCACGCGTGGCGAGCTGGGCCTTCCCCGCCTTGACGGCGGTGCTCTCGGCGGCGTTTGCAGGCCTCGTCCTTTTCCGATACCTGAAGAGCCGCAAGACGCACCAGCTCCTGTGGACGCTCGGGCTTTTCGCCATCGCAGGCGCAGCGGCCGCGCAGGTGCTCTACGCGGTGAATGGCGCGTGGCCGGAGGGGGTCTACCGGGCGTACTATTTCCTGATCGGGTCGCTCGTCGCGGTCCTCGGGGCCGGCACCGTGTTCCTCCTCAACAAGCCGAAGCTCGCGCAACTCTTCCTCTACGCGACGGTGGGGCTCGTGGGAGCGCAGGCGGCCGCCTGCTCGTTCACCGCGATCAACTCGCAAAAGCTCGCGGCGGCGGGCATGGAGACGGGCACAGGAATTGCCTCAGGCCCAATGATCGCCTTGACGATCATCCTAAGCTCCATGGGCGCGGGAGCCCTGCTCGTCGGCGCCCTCCTCTCGTGGTGGAGCACGAAGCGCCCCCACAACCTCCTCATCATGGGCGGCACGATTCTGTTCACCATCGGCGGCGGGACGGCCCGGGTGGCCACGGAGAGCACGGGCGCGGCCTGGGCCCTCTACCTTGGAAACCTCGCGGGGATCACGCTGCTCTTCGCGGGGTTCCTGCTTGGCCGCCCTTCGGGCGCACCGGCGCCCCAGGCGCCGGTCTCGCCAGCGCAGAGCCCGCCCGCGTGAAGGTCACTTGCGCCGCGCGGGGGCGCGCTTCTTGGTGGGGCGCTTCGTCTTCTTGGGGCCCGCGCGGACGCCGGCGGCCTTCCCCAGCTCGCCGGTCTGAACTTCCTCGCCGAATTTGATCGAGGTCGCGAGGGCCACGTCGGCCACATCCTCGAAGGCCCTTACAGCTTCAACGAGGAGGTTCTTGGTGCGCAGCCTCGCCACTTCGAGTGCCGGCTCAAGGTCTTCGGCGTACTTGATCGACCCATAGTAGACGGACTTCTCCGCCTCGATGAACTGCCGGCGCATCTCTTCGGCGGCTGCACCGAGCCCAGGCGGGAGCGTCCCCAGCGCGCGCCTGCGGAGGCGGTCCTTCGCGTCCATCGCGCTCTTGAGCCCCGGCCCCCCCGCCTGCCTTGCGGAACTTAGCCCCGAGCGGGCGCCTTCAAGCGAAGCCTTGCGCAGGTCCGCGACGGCCTCGTAAGCGATGTCGATGGCCTCGTGCATCATGGGGCGGGCAAGCGACATGGCAAGACCCGCGCCCATCGATCCTGTGACAATGGCGGTGCCAACAGCGCGGCGTGCGATCGGGAACTCGTCGGGGGGCGTCATGCTCGTTCTGTAGGCGAGCGACGGGAAAATGTTTCGCTTGCCCGGGGCAGGCCCTGAACGAGGGGGTTTTCGAGCGGCGAAAAGGCTCTTATAGAAGCGCCCTGGCCGCTATAATGGCCGTTGTCGAAGCGCGCCCGGCGCGCTTGCCCGTTCCCTTTCCCGGTCGCGTGGCCGGCTTCCTGGGGGCCGAGACGCCCCCAGACCACTCTCCTCCCCCTACTCCCCCCACTCGGGGAGCCCTCCGCAAGCTTGCGCAGGGCTCCCGGGGCGGCCGCGAACGTCGAAGGGCTTTAGCTTGACCCCCGTTGCCGCCGCCCGGCGCAGGCGTTGTGGGTTTGCATCTTGCGACTCCACGGCCAAAGCGCGCCGAGTTGCGGTCGTCGAGGCCCGTCGCGTGCGACTCTCGATCGCCTCTGGGGTGGCAGCCGCCCCAGAGGCGCCGAAAACGGTCGATTCCGGGACCCCACCTGGTATCAATTCGGGTGTCCAAACCCATCTTTGACAGTTCGATACATCGTGAGAAATTCCAACGGCGGGCGACGTGCTGGTGGTGCTCGACGTTATGAAGTCCGAACGGCGGTTCACGTATCGCCTCTCCTTTCCCACCAGAAAAACGCCAACTGTCAAAGATCGGTCCAAAGAGCATGAATAGGACGGAGCGTGGCTGGGCGGGGGTCGAGACGCCGAGATGGTCCAATGGATAGGCGAGCCAAAAGGGACCTTCTGCCGTGTCCGTGGGAACGACGCAGGAGGAGTCGAGGGACGACAATCTGGCAACAGATGGGAGCTTGAGGTCCTCCGACTCGCCTACTTGCCGTCCGTAATTGGGATAACTATTTATCGCTCACACGAGGAACGTTTTAACGGTTGTTTTCGCGGATTGGTCTTCTTACAGGAGAACGGTTCCTGCGGCACTTATGTTCGGGGCCATGGTCTTTGCGCTTTTCCTGATTATCGATTCGTTCGCCCAGAGCTCGAGTCCGGGCGTGGTTCGACTTGGCTCCTCTGACTATCATTACAAGGACCTCGCGCTTGATCAATGCACGCAGCCGATCGGAAACTCGACGCCAATCAAATCCCAGGAATTCGATGGAAGTTCATTCAACCTCCGCGTAATGCAATGCTACTCTCCGGGCGGGCTCGTGCTCTCGGGGAATGTCACGGCTTCGAACGGAAGCGTGCTCGTATTCGAGCTTTCGGCCCGGCAATTGCGCGACAGCAATGGGTGGGTTACTTGGATTTCGGGTGATGGCCGCGTGGCCGTTCGGTGGAATGGCTCGTATTCGGTTCAAATGCTTGTTGCGATTGGCTAAAGAACGGGGGTAAACGCGTATGCGTGGAGAGAGAAAAGGAGAGGCGGACAAAGTGATAACGGTTTCTGGATCGATCCTCCTGAGCGTGGGCTTTGCCGTTTCCTTCCTGAACCTTGCGTTGGGGGTTGCGACCGCCTCGTCGCTGGCACAAGGAAGCGGCCATACGCCCCCACCCCCACTCGCATATAACGGCCTCGGATACATCGGGAAGAGAATACAACGGTGATGGTGCCCATGTCACGGTTATCGAGGCCGACATCCCCGTCCCCAATCTGCCGCCTCACGCGCACGACATTTATTACGTGCTGACCTCCGTTTTCGACTCTTCGTTGCACTATGACCAGCTCGGGGTTTCTGCCGACGTCGGCCAGTGGAATGTCCTATGGGCGGCGCTTCCCCCTTGCGGCACCGGTGGGACTCTGTGGGTCGACTACGATCCGGTTGCCTTTACACTTGTCGGGGGCTCGACTTACCACTTCAGAATGGAGGTCAATGGGGGCGGAACTGTGACCTATTTGGTTAGCCGGGATGGGGTCACGCTTTGGCAACACGCCGTGCAGACAGGGGGTCAGTTCTTCCAGGCCGAAGGAACGACTTATTGTGGCTTCCCCCCTATGCCCGGCAGGGGCTACACGGATTACATTGAGGTTTATGACGTCGAGCGGGAACAGCCGCCCTACTGGGGTTTCGACTTCTTGAATAACAAGGCCGGCGGGGCGCCCGTGGGGTTCTGGGCGCCCTTTACGGACCCCACCGTGCCCTCGACAGCTAACGAGCCGTCGCCTTTCGCGCTTGTAGGCACAAACGCCGATTTTGGCAACGTCTTTGTGTGGGACGAATGGTTTCGAGTCAAGACGGATGTCGATACGTTACAGGTTCCGCAAGGCACGACGTCGGCCGGCACCTGGATAGTAGTCACACTCAACCAGGCAGGGACCTGGAGCACGAATTGTGGAGCGACATGCCCGGTCGATCTTAGCGCAACCGTGCCCCAGGGATGGAGCCCACCCTCCATCGGTCCTGCATACGGCACGCCCAGTTTCGTCGCAGGTCTCACGCTCACGATCCCGGCGAACGCTGCAACCGGCACCTACAATGTTGTCGTGCATGCGTCGCGGCCCTCCGGCCTGTTCACCGAGTATCGTCTCGCGGTCAAGATTGTGGCCGGTGGCGGCGGCGGGGGCTGCGTGGCGAAGAATACGATGATCCTTACGGATCAGGGCTACGTCAAGGTCCAGAAGCTCGAAACCAACGACACCCTTGTCGGCTACGATCTTCAGAACCAAACAAGGGTAAAC
>JBGPNV010000255.1:0-3972 GCA_041487695.1 Thermoplasmata archaeon
CTCTTCGTCGTGAACGTCGGCCCCCTGGACCTCACCATCGACGTCCCTTCGGGCCTTGGCTGGGTGAGCGAGGACAACCGATACACGGACTATGTAGTCACGCGCGACCAGTTCGTGAGCCTGCCCGCATGGAGCTACCGGGATGTCGAATTCATTGCCGTGGCCGAGTCCCCCTATGGTTGGGTCCCGGGGGACCCCAGCCGTCCGGCCAGCAACCCCACCTACTTCCTCGGCCCGATGTCCGCCGGGGAACTCCGGAAGATCACGGACGAAACGAACCGCGGCAGCTACGCCTATCAAGCCGAGCAGATCGCGGTATGGTCGTGGACGGCCGGCCAGAGCCAGAGCGACTTTTTCAACCTCGGCGCCTCGACCGCCGCGCGCAACGAGGCGATTACGATCCTCAACCGGGCGAAGGTGTACTCGGGGCTCAACCCCACGCCGACCTCGAACCTCTGGCTTTGGATGGGGAACTTGTTTGGCTCGCCCCTCTACTGCTACCTGCTCCTCTTCCTCGGCCTGCCCTTCCTCTTCGGCATTTCCCAAGCGCTCCGAGCCGTCCGGTTGAGCCGGAGGAACATCGACGCGGGCTACGCCGTCTCCAGGGCCTCACAGGCCGGTGCGCGCGCCGAGCGGCGCGCCTACGTGCGCGAGGCCCGCCAGCATGAGAAGGAGCGCCGGCGCGAGCGGCGGGGCGCGCAGCGCACCGAGCGCTCCCGCCAAAAGGCCGTCCAGACCGCCGAGACGCCTCCACTTGCCGTCGTCGCGGTGCCCGCCGCCACGGCCGCGGCCACGGGGCCTGCGACCAAGGCCCTTGGCGCTTTCATGGCCATGGATGCGATGGAGAATTTCGACTTGGACGGCCTCAACCAGCTCGACTACAATACCGTCCTCGCGGAGGCAACACCGACCAAGGCCCTCGCTGCCGAGGCCGCCAAGAAGACCGAGTCCCTCGTCACGCGCCTCCACCAGGACATCGGCGACCCCGACACGATCGACGATATCCTGCGCGACCGGCTCGTCCTCTGGTACCGGGAGAGCCCCGGCAAGGCCAGCTGGACGGAGGGCGCCTCGCGCGCCTGGTCGGGGCTCGTCGCGGAGTCCAAGGCCGCGGGCGGGCGCAAGCGCACGCCCCTCGAACGGCGCCTTGGCGACCTGAAGGACGCCTGCGACGCGCGCGGCAAGTGGATCAAGCCGAAGCCCAAGAACGGGAACGCCGGCCGCGGACGCCGGGGCGCCATCGCGCCCCCGGACGCTGCGGCCGTCAAGGCCCAGGTGGTCCAGGCGGTCCTCGACGACCTCGCGGCCGGGGCGAGGCCCTCGGAGCCCACATTCCCTCTGCCCGTGTTGAGTGAGTTGGCGGCGAAACTCACCACCCCGCGCGTCAACCAAGCGCTCGCGGAGATGTTCAAGGCCGATGTGCGGGGCCCCTACGTCATCCTCCACCCCTCGCGCTACCCGGACTGCGACATCACCGCCGTCCGGCCACCAGCCCAAGGCGCCAAGGCCGGCGCCATGGCCTACGAGATCTCTTTCGCAAGTACCGCGGGCCGCGGCACGCTCCCCCAACCCGGCGCAGGGGGAGTCTTGGAGGGCGGCCCGACGCCTGGCATGCTGGACACCTCGGCAGCGATATGGGACCGCGAAAAAGTCCCCAAGGAGGAGTGGGCGGCGGTCCTCAACGAACTCCAGCAGCAGCGCCAGCGGCTCGACCCACCCCCTGGGAGCTTCCGCAAGCTGCCGCCCTACTTCTCGCTGCGCGAGCTCCTCCTCACTGACGAGGCCGCCCGCCGCGTGTTTGTTGCCGTGAAGTGGCGCGGCAAGCCGGTGAGCCTGCCGCTCCTCGTCCAGCTGATGCTCGACAAATCCCTTGCGCCAGAGTTCGACACGGACCGCGAATACTTCGAAGCCGAGCTTGGCGACCTCGAACGGGGGGATGTCACCTACCAGCCCCCCAATGGGCAGTGGACGATTGCACCCGGCGTCGTCGTGAAGCGCAAGGCGGAGGGCGCCGGCGGCATTACGTACAAGCTGTAGACGCTGCGTCAACCTCGCCGAAGGCCTTTTTGCCCTCCCCGCGCGAACGGCAAGCCGGGCAGAGCATGGCGCCTGCGGAAAACCCTCGCTCGGACGCATCCACCCTTCGCGCGCTTGGCGTGGCTTTCTGCCTCCTCGGCACTGGGCTGCTCGTCCTCGGGGCATGGGGCATCACCGCGCCCTTTCCCCCGACGATCAAGACCGTGACTGCCGCCCTTTTTGGCCTGGGATTCGGCCTCGCGTTTCTCCTGACCGGCATCATGTATACGGTCGTCGCGCGCTCGGGCGAGGAGCTCGAAGTGGGCGAGAAGGGCGTGTCCGTCACGCGCGACCCGCTCACGGGCGAGCGTGAATGGATACGCCCTGACGTCATTCAAGCGGCCACCGTAAGGCGGTGGCTCATGAGCCCCTGGATGAAGAGCCCCCGGTATGCGGAGGTCGACCTGACGGTCAAGGAGGGCGGGGTACTCGTTGACGACCGTTTCTTCGTCCACATCGGCCGCGAGCCGGCGCCCATCCTCCAGCGCCTGGGCGCGGCCCTGGGGTCGCGGCTCAAGGTCTCCCTGAAGGCATGACGCGTTCGACTACTCGGCGCGCACAAGCGGGCGGATGAGGCTCGGCCCAATGGCGGCAAGGCCTGCGAGCACGAGAGAGCTTCCCACAAGGAGCAGCAGGTAGTAGGACTCGGTCACCTGCCACATGCCCTCGAAGTGCCCCTGGAGCCCGGACGTCCAGAGGAGGAACACGACGGCCCCCACCCCGAGGAGGATCGCCCCCACCGCGGCAAGAGTCACGGCGGCAGCCTGAGCAAGCGTGGTGTACGGCGGCTCCTCGTGCTTCATCAGGCGGTCGGCGACAAGCAGGCCCTCCACGGCTACCGCGAGCGCGAGGAGGGCGCGGTAGGGCGCGCCGGCCACGCCGAGGGGCTCAAGCGAGATGGGCGAGGGCACTTTGTAGAAGTCGGCGACCACAAGGAGCGCAACGGCGAAGGCCCCCCCCACAAGGACCGCGAGCATCCCGCGCATCCGGGGGTTGAGGAGCGCCCCTCGGCCGAGGACCGATTGGACGATCTCGTCGACCGACCGCCGAGCCGGGGCCATGCGGGCGCGATGCACGCGGGGCGATAAATCGTTTCAACCGGGTATCGAGGCGAAATCGGCGTATTCCGCCTCGATGAGTGCATAGACGCAGAATACGCTTTCCTCCAACCATTAATATGGATCAATGCCATTATTCCCGACTCCCAACCCATCGATTTCAATCGATGGGTTGCACGCAGGCAGCTCCTCGACCTCGCCCGCCCTCTGGAGCACGGATCTGCGGTCCCCACGTTCCTCGCTTCCGAAAGGCCATTCTCCCGAACCCCGCGCGGCGGCAAATAGGTGGGGTGCTGCGGCATGCGCGAGCCATTCGAGGGCTGGAATCGACAATCCCACGCGTGGGACACGCACGTTTCCGCCCTGCAGCCCCCTATGGCCGTCGCATAACCATTGTTATGCGCCAAAAATGAGCGTGGAGCGCGGTTTTGGACGGATTTTGACCCGAATCAGCCACACATCAACCAATGTGGATGCATTGCGGGCCTCGTCCGTTCGCGCGCCTTGCACCCCGAGGTCCGGCCGCCGTACGCCCTGGGCTCGGGCAGCGGGGTGCCGGGGCGCGGGCCTCCTCGAGCAGAGGGGAGTCGGCCCGATTCGGACCGTGCCGGTCGCCGGCGCAAATGGTTCATTCACATCGATTAATATTGATGAATTTGGTTCGTCGATCTATTGCTCGTTATTGTTTAGACGTGCCTGTATTCCGCTATTATCTTCATATTAATATCGATGCATTTGGATGAGCTAGAGCATCTTGACCGAAACGACCCGGTCGTTCGCTTTGATCTTTTCCATGATCGGCGCGCCGTCGGTCACCATCCCGAACATCGCATAGTTC
>JBGPNV010000256.1:0-3879 GCA_041487695.1 Thermoplasmata archaeon
TGGATCTCGCCGTCCCACATGAACGTGTGGTACTGGCCGTCGGAACCCACGGCGCCGCCGGCGACCACACCCTTGGAGTTCACATCGGTGGGGACCGTGTAGCCTCCGCCGAGGTCGCCAAGGTCCGTTAGGGTGCCCTTGTACCAATAGAAACCGTGGAGGAACCCGCTCGAGTCATCCCCATAACCGACGACCGCCCCTTTGTCGTTCACCTTGACTGGGTACATGAACGAACCGCCGAAGTCGCCGAGGTCCGTGACGGTATCCTTCTTGAGCAGAAACGCGTGGTATTCGCCGGACGAAAGGAGCGCGCTTGCCGCGATGTCCCCTCGTTCGTTGATCCAAGAGCCATACAGCGGCGCGCCGTCAACGGCGCCGAGGCTCGTTCCGACGATTTCGGCCGACACGGGCTGTGCGACGATCAAAACGGCTGCGAGCGCACCAAGAGCAGTAGTCATCCGGAAACTTTTGTGTGTCAGGAGAATTCGCCTCTGCGGTCAAGGACGCCGCTCTGAGTCATAAGGGTGATGGGGGGTTGGCCGAGAATTGGTTGAGGCGATCGGCGGATTACCGGGGGGGCACGGCCACTTACAGGCTTCCGCGTTGGAGGGACGGTTTCCGCCTCCCTGCCCGGCCCACCGCTACCCTCATCCCGCACTTCGTCCTCCCCTTGAGCGATGCCCCCTTCAAAGTCCCAGAAGGGCGCGATCTTGGAGCTCGGCCTCTCTAACCTCACGCTCTTCCTCTCGGGCGGCGAGCTGCAGCTTGCGCGGCCGGTCGTGGACGAGGACGACGTGGACCGAATCCTCACGCGGCTTGGCGGGAGGCGCGCCGCGTTCCTGCAGCTCAAGGCGCGCACGGGGCCGATCAAGGGCGGGATCCTGCGTCTCGCTTTCGCGCCGATCGCGAACGCCGCGGGGCGCGAGACGCTCTACCTCGTCGCCGGCGAGCTCCTCCCCCGGTCGCCGTGGGTGGGCCCCCGGGTAGCGGTCATCCCGGCATCCCTCCTGCCGAAGCCCAATGCCTCGGGCCAGGTGGAGCTCGCCATACCGCTTCGCAAGGGGTCGCGGAGCCGGTGGGCGCCCTTTGTCCACGACAGGGTCGACCTGGCCACAGTCCTCTCGGGTCTGCTCGACGGGGGCCCGGCCTACCCGTTTCCGCCGGCGGGGGGGCCCGAAGTGCTCGTGAAGCGGCTGTCCCCGCGGGCGCGAGGCCACATCGTCGAGATGGAGCTGGCGGCCGCGGTCCTCTTCCGCGGGGGCGAACGCATGAACTGGTGGCCGGCGCTTGTCGACGACTACGGGGAGGACTTCGCGCTCACGGACCCGGAGCGCCTCGCGGCGCTGCGCGTGCAGCCGAAAGGGGCCTTCGAATTGGACAGCCAAGGGCGGCTGCACCTCAAGGTGCCGCGCGGCACCTTCCGGCCGCGGACCTTCGACTACCTGGTCTTCGCGCACTACAGAGCGGATCTGCCGGCGCTCGACGAGTGGGCCTATGTCATGCGGTCCGACGAGTTTGCCAAGCGCGCGCGGGCCTACGGCAAATTCCTCGAGATACGGGCGCGTCCGGACCCGGCCTCGAAGGACATGTGGCGCCCTTGGCTCTACCGGGTCGAGGAAATCGCCGGCGTGTTCGAGACGGCGCTGGCGGTGCGCCGGGCGCAAGGCGCAGCCGCGAGGCTCCCCGCGAGGGGGGACGAGGTCGAGGCGGCGAGGCGGGCGTTGAGGCCCGGGGGCCAACGAATTGACCGACTTGTGGCGCGCAAGCCGGCGGCTATTGGGGCGGAGGCGGCGCAGAAGGCGGGCTCGAAGGCAAGACGGGCAGGGCTGGCGGGCGGCGCCCGCGCAAACTCACGAGCACGGAGACGACCCCGACGGCCAGCGAGGCCAAGGCGACACCTGTAAGCAGACCGACACTCTCCTGAAGGTTCGCCGCGCGCGCGTCGGCGGCCTGCGCCTTGGCCTCAGCCCCCGCGCTCGAGGCGGCCGCGCTCGACGCGTTCTGGCTCGCCTCGCGGGCGGCGGCGGCCGTCACGTTGAGCTCCGCGCGGGTGAGGACGACTTCGAAGTTCGTCGCGTTGAGTTGGGCGCGCGCCAGGGCAATCTCGAGGGCGCTCGCGTTGGTCTCGCCGCGCGCAAGGGCGAGGTCGGCGGCGCTGGCGTTGAGCTGCGCGCGGGCGGCCGCAAGCTCGGCCTGCGAGGCGAGGAGTTGCGCGCGCGTGTCGTTGAGCGCGAGGGAAGTCTCGGCGCCAGAGGTTGAGAGAGCGGCGGTCGCGTTCAAGAGGTCGCCGATGGTGAGCTCGAGCGAGTCGACAAGGGCCTGCTCGGCCCCGAGCGTCGCGTTCAGTTGAGCGACCGTCGCGAGGAGCGCGTCGATTTGCTGCTGGTTCTCGGCGGCAAGGTCGCGGACCTCGACGCGGAGCGTGACAGTCGCCGAGAACCCGAGTGGGTGGCTTGCGACGACGGTGAGCGTGTTGTTCCCGGCAAGGACGGGCATGGCGACGCGGAAGGAGCCGTCCACCCAGGTCGGTGCGGGCATGCCGTTCACGGCGACCGAAACGCCAGGCTCGGTCTTTCCCACGACCTCGACGGACGCAAGCGAGGTGACCGCACCGTCTGCGGGCGCAAGGACGGTAAGCGCGGGGTTGGCCACGCGGTACGGGACGCCTGAGACAGCGAAGGTGCCGGCCCAGGTGTAGTTCGTGGTCTCGAGGCAGTCCACGAAGATCGTCATGGTGCCGTCAGGCGCGGCCCACGGGTAGTTCCCGTAGCCGCCGGTGTCATAGCCGGGGTCGTCGAAGACCGCGGTGACGTTCGTCCACCCGTAGCCATGGACGAAGCTGCGGGACACGACAGCGAAGCCCCACGCCTGCGCCTCCGACCAGACGACCGTAAGGTTCCCGTGCCCGTAGAAGGCCGCGAGGGGGACGGAGGCGTCGGCGTCGCTGGTGCTGATGACGACCGGGGGTTGCCAGCCGAGGAGGGGGTCGAGGTAGGCGCCAAGGACGCTGGTGTGCGTCAGGTTGGTCTGAATCCAGAAGGACCAGGTGTTGCCGAGGGTGTCTGCAGAGACTTGGATGAAGGGGACCCCGACGCTGCCGAGCGCGGGGGCGTCGATGCGCTGTGGCGCGCCCCAGCCTCCGGCCGTCGTGTAGCGGTCGGCCCAGAGCTCAAGGCTCCCGTTGGTCGCCGTCCAGATGAGTGCCGCACCGTCCGTGCCGACGGCGCTCAAGCCGCGCGGGGTGGCGGCAAGCCCACCCAAGTCGATGGCGGAGGGGGCTTGCCATCCGCCCTGCAGGGGGTCGAAGAGGGCGCACCACCCGTGCACCGTGGCCGGCCCGGTCTCGGTCCAGGCGACAAGCTGCTCACCGGAGCCAAGGCTCCGCAGCAGAAGGGAAGAGACGTTGTATGCGGACTGGCCCTGCAGGAGGGCGCGCGGGCCCCACGAGCCCCGGGCAGGGTGGTCGCTTGCAAAGAGCCCGGTGGCGGTGCCGTTTGACTGGGTCCAGGCGACCGTGAAGTTCGCCGCGCCGTCGGACGAGACGAAGGGGCCGCGGATCACGGGCCCGAGGGATTCGTTTTCGAGGAGGGTGGCGCCGGCCCAACCCGCAGTGGGCGCAAGGATGCCTGCATAGGTGGAGAGGAACGTGGGGTTGCTCTGGGCCCAGGCGATTGCGACCGTGCCGTCCGGGTCGACGACGGCGCGGGGGCAACTGGACACATGGCCGCCCGTGGGTGGCGAGAGGGTCTGGGGCGCGCCCCACCCGGCGCCGCCGGGCGTGAAGGCGACGAGGCGGACGAGGCTCGTGGCCGCGGGCCCCACGTTCGAGAGGACGAAGATGCGGCCGTCGGGCAGTTGGAAGGCGTTGATGCACAGGAA
>JBGPNV010000257.1:0-3870 GCA_041487695.1 Thermoplasmata archaeon
AACCGCCCGCTTCGTCACTTGGGGCCCTGCCCTCGCCGCGGTCGCCGCCAAAGCCGCCCCCGCCGCCACCTGTGCCACCTGTGCCACCCGTGCGCCTGCGCCTTCGCCCGCGGCCCATCCGGTCCCGGTCGGCAAACTCGTCCATGCGGTCGGCGCCGCCGGAGCGTTCGCCGCCCCCGCCGCCCGACGGCTGCGTGTCGCCCGCGTTCCCAGAATCGCCCTGATCGCCGGAACGGCTAGAACCGCCTGAATCGCCAGAACCGCCTGAATCGCCAGAACCGCCTGAATCGGGATCACCCTCACGCGGGCGCTCCTCGCCGCCGCCCTCGCGAGGCCTGTCGCGGTCCCTGAACCCGCCGCCGCCTCCGCCGCCACGGTCACGGTCCCTGAACCCGCCGCCGCCTCCGCCACGGTCACGGTCTCTGAAGCCCCCGCCGCCGCCTCCGCCACGGTCACGGTCCCTGAAGCCCCCGCCGCCGCCTCCGCCACGGTCGCGGTCCCTGAAGCCCCCGCCGCCGCCTCCGCCACGGTCGCGGTCCCTGAAGCCCCCGCCGCCGCCACGTCCACCGCGGTCACGGTCCCGGAATCCCCCGCCACCGCCGCCGCGTCCCCCGCGGTCGCCGCCGCGGAACCCGCCGCCTCCGCCACCGCCTCCCCCGCGTCCCGCCCGGAAGCCGCCACCCCCAAAGGACCCGCCGCCCTCGCCCGACGGCGCGCCTTCCCGCGCTCCCTCAAGGTAGAGCTCCGGTTCGCCCTCGGCCTCGGCGGCTTTCGCCCACCGCTCCCGCAGCGCTTCCTTCTGGATCTCATGGATGACCTTGACCGCCGCCTGGTTGTACTCCAGCGCCTTCTCCCACTCCTCGCGTGTCAAGTGCCCGTCCATCTGGAGGAGCACGACCTCGCCGGTCGACGGGACAATCCCCATCGGGCAGTCCGCCTCGCCGAAATTGTCCTCGGCCTTGTTGAGGTCGAGCGCCACCTTGCCGTTGATCTTGCCCGACGCCACCGCGACCAGGAGGTCGCGCATCGGGATCCCCGCGTCGGCCATGGCCACCGCCGCCGCAGTCATCGCCGCGCAGCGCGTCCCCGCGTCGGCCTGGACAACCTCCATGAACACGTCGATCGCCGTCCGCGGGAACTGGTCCGTGAACACGACGGCGCTGAACGCCTCCGAGATCACTTTGGAAATCTCCTGGGACCTCCGGTCGGGGCCCGGCCGCTTGCGGTCGTCCACCGAGAAAGGCGCCATCGAGTAGCGGCAGCGCACGATCGCCTTCGACGGCGACTGGTCGTGCCGCGGGTGCACCTCGCGCGGGCCGTAGACGCCCACGTAGACCTTGTTGTTCCCCCACTCGATGTACGCGGACCCGTCCGCGCGGTCGAGCACGCCGGCCTTGATCTTGATCGGGCGCAGCTCGTCGAGCTTTCGGCCGTCGAGCCGCAGGCCATCTTCCTTCACCAACACAACATCTGGATTTGCTCCTCCCATAGGTTTTTCCTCCCCTTGCAAAATGAAAGTCAAGGACCGCCCAAAGGCCGCCCTATTCCTCCTCCTTCGCCGCGCTCTCGCGCCGCTTCGTCTCCCCTTCATCCTCTTCGGCCGGCGCGCCCGCCGCCTCGGTCGCCCGCACTTCGCCCTCCGTGCCGAACCCCGTGGCCGCCTGCGCCTCCGGCGCCGGCTCGCGACCGTGCTCTTTCAGGTACGCGTCGAGCGATGCCTGGAGCCCCGGGGCGTTTGCCTCCCGCTCAATCAGCCTGACCGCGCCCACCGCGACCTCCATGTCCTTGATGTCGCCGTCGACCCATACACGCCCGTTTGCCGCCGCGTAAATCCGACAATTCGTCCACTTCTTGACCTTCTCGAGCCTTTCGCCGCGCTTGCCGGCAATGTGCGCGACCTTCGTGTGAGGGACCTCGATCACCTGGCCGCCCTCGAGCTTCCGCAGGCCCGGGCCGCTCAAGGTGAGGAACACTCGCTTGACCTCGTCGACCTTGAAGACCTTGCACAGGATCGCTTCGCCCACATCCACGTACCTCGCCGTGTCGCCGAAGTCGACCTTCCACGGGACGTCGTTCACATGCATCGACGTCGGCTGGCTCGCACGGATGTCCACGGTCCAGTTCGAAGGCCCCAAGTCGATCACGTGGCCAATGACCACGTCGCCCTGCCTGGGGTTGTACACGCCCGAGAGCGGCACAACCGTAAGGACGCCCTTGTGCGCCAGAGCAAGCCCGACGAGCGAGGCGAACGCCTTGCCGCCTTCCTCGTACGTGCCCGGCCCCGCCTTGAGCCCACCGAGTTCGATCGCATCACCGGGCATCACAAACCGGACCTTGCCCGGCGCGCCTAACCCTTCGTTTGCCCCTTCAACCGTTTCCACAAAGATCCCTTTCTTCCCGCCCAGCTTGTTTCAAGCGGGAGAGCGACGGGGCGCCCCAGCACCTTGCGCGGGGGGCCTCAAGGGAGCCAATCGGTGGACGGTGTTCATCCGGTCGCCTTCCTTCGTCTCGCGCCTCCCAGGAGGCCTTCAAAGGGCCTTCAGGCGCAGGGGACCTAACCCCCGCCGCCAGGGCGCGCGTCAGTCGTCTTCTCTCGCTTTCCAAGCCGGCAAACCGGCTGGGGCAGATAAGGGTTTGCCACGCCCCGGGAGGAAACGAATCCGACGCCGGAGCCGGCCCCCTCGCGCCCTCAAGCGACGTGCTTGTCGAGCTTGCGCACCTCGACATCGCCTTTCGTCCGCTCGTTCAGGCGGTCGATCACGTCGCCCACCATCCCCGCCGGCACCTCGATCACGCCGATCCACGCGCCGCTTGCCGACCACTCCTCTTTCTTGACCGTACCCATCCCGTGGAGGTCGTTGTAGATGCGCCCGTAGTTCTCCCCCGACACGCGGATCGCGAGCTGGGCCTTCTCGACCCGTATCGGGATGAGCGGCTTGATCGCGTCGATGACCTCCTTCACCTGGGCCTCGACCGGCTTGAACGGGTCGATGTGCACCCGCGCCTCCGCCATCGCCGTCTCGATCCGCTGGGGCGGGTGCGGGCCCTTCGTCTGCGGGTTGATCGCGTTCCTCACGATCTCCGCCACCACCTTCTTCCGCATGGCCTCCGTGAGCTCGCGGCGCTGGTCTGTCGTGAGCTGCACTTCGCCCTTCTTCAGGATGTGCAGCACGCAGGCCTTGAAGTCCGTCGTGTTGAAGATCTTCTGCAGCGACTCGCTCGAGGCCTGCGACCCCTTGTGCGCGTCCTTGAAGATCTTGTCGGCCGCCAACAGGTCCGACAGGTTCGAGCCGTCCGGCGCAAGCTTCTCCGTGATCTTCGGGTCGACGAGGATCTCGAAGCGCTCGCCGTGGCTCTCGAAGTGCGCCACAACCGCGTCGTCCACGCTTACCACAGAGGCGCCCCCTCGAGGACGCTGGCCCCGTCGCCCCTACTCGGGCTTCTTTTCGGGCTTGGGGTCACCCTCATGCGCCTTCAGGTACAGCTTCACGTACTTAGAAACCTCGTCGGCGTCGAGCTTGCGGAACCGCTTCCCCTTCTCGATGAGGCCGATCTCGACGGACACCTCGGAGATTTCCCCTTCCGTCGCCTTCGCGAGGGCTTCAAGGCCCAGCATGACCGCGTCGTCGCGCTTCATGTCCTCCTTGTATTTCTCGTCGAAGACGGCCATCGCTTCGTTGCGCCCCGAGCCGATCGATCCGGCCTTGTAGGCCATGAGCGCGCCGGAGGGGTCGGTCTCGAAGAGGTGCGTTCCCGCCGAGTCGACGCCCGCGATGAGGAGCGAGGTGCCGAAGGGCCGCACGCCGCCATACTGCGTAAAGTTCTGCTTGAAGTCGCAGATCTTCTTCACGAGCATGTCGACGGGGATCG
>JBGPNV010000258.1:0-3843 GCA_041487695.1 Thermoplasmata archaeon
CGCCGTCGGAGTGGGCGCCGTGCGTCACCATCCGCGTCTCCACGAAGGCACCCTCCTCCAGCCTCCCCATCACCCACTCGCGGTCGAGGTCCACGTTGGCCACCCTCTTGGGGTGCCCGAAGAGCGACTGCGGGAGCTTCACGCGCCCTTCCCTCGCGCTCATCGCAAGCGAGAGCGGCACACGCAGGAGGACGAGGAGCAGCCCCGCGTTGAAGAAGAGGGCGAGCGAGTAGGGGAGGATCTCTAAGGAAAGCGCGCTCGGCGAAACGAGCGGGAGACCCGGGAGCACCGGCACGCGCGGGAAGAGGCACGAAAGGAGGATGAGCGCCTTCGCGTCGCCACCGCCTGCAAGGAGCGAGGCCATGTAAAGGCCGATGGAAAGGCCGAACATGACCGAGGTCGAGTACGCCTGCGCCTGCGGGCCCTCGAGGACCCCTACAGGGCGGCCGAGGTCGAGCGTGCCGGCAAGGACGAAGACCGCGAGCGCGGCCGCGACGAAGAGCGCCGTGAGCCCCATGTCGGTGCGCAGGACCTTGCGCTGCGCGGGGGTCGGCTCAAAGTCCTCCGCCGGCTCTTCGCCTTCGGGGAACACGGAGAGGATCTCCCCGCCGGTCACGGCCACAACGAAGAGGAGGCCCACCGGGACTGCAAGCACCCACGCGGCCCCGCCGAACGCGCCGTTGAAATCCAGCGCCATGAGCGCGAGGGCGGCCGCGCCAAGCGCGTACCACAACTCGTTGGGCACCTCGCGGGTCTTGATGTCCGTCATCGAGGCGAGGCCAAGGCCCAGAAGCCCCAGGCCCACGCGCGCCGCATCGACCCATTCGACCACGCGCGCTTACCCCCCTTCGAGTATTCCCGCGGCTCTATAAAACTCGGGGGCCGCGCACCGTTTTTCCCCGCGTTCCAGACGCTGTCCGACGTGCGGACTGGCCGCGATTTTTTGCCCCACAATCCATATATATGCACAGCCCGCTCCTGCGAACGCGGGATTGTGGAGGAATATTTCCCGTCCAGAGGGTTAGCTTGGCCGAGAAAGATGGGGGTGGCGCGTCCCCCGGCCAGGGGGCCGCCCGCGCCAAGACCGGCATCAGCGGCCTCGATTCCGTTCTAAGCGGCGGCGTGCCGGTGGGAAACCTCGTCCTGCTCTCCGGCTCCTGCGGCACGGGCAAGACGACCCTCGCCCTCGAGATGCTCGTAAACGGCGCGCGCGCCGGCGAGGCGGGGATCTTCCTCTCCACGACGGAGACCGTCGAGCGCGTCCTTGAAAACGCCGCGTCCTTCGCCTTCTTCGACAAGGGGCTCGTCGACAAGAAGCTCCACTTCTTTGACCTCGCCGAAGTCTACGACAAACTCAACGTCTCCTCGGAGCTTACGGAAAAGGACGTCGACGCGCTCCTCAAGTGGTTCACGAAGACCGTGAAGGACGAAGGCGCCACGCGGGTCGTCATCGACTCCCTCACCGGCGTGTGCCAGCGCCTCTCGAAGCCCGAACTCATCCGGGACTTCACGCTGAAGCTCGGCCGCGCGCTCTCGGCCGCGGGCGTGACGACGGTCGCGACGAGCGAGACACGCGCGGGCGAGTCCGCCTATTCGACCTTCGGGGTCGAGGAAGGAGTCGCCGATGGGATCATCCTCCTTGGCAACCACGACTCGCGCGGCTACCTCCTGCGCACGATCCAGGTCGTCAAGATGCGCGGGACCGTCCACTCCCGCGCGAAGTACGTCTTCGACCTCACGAGCCACGGGCTCATCATGGTGCCAATGCTGAAGGCGTCGATGCGGGAGGGCTAGAGAGGATGCCCGTCGAGGTCGAGCGCATCGTCCAGCAGAGCCTCGAAGAGGCGGCGCCCAATGCCGCGATCGCGCTCATGTGCGACCTCAATTTCTACTTCCAGACCATGAAGGCGGTCGTCGAGTACGCGAACAAGCAGAACAAGAAGGTCATCTACGTCACTTCGACGATCCCCTCGTCGGTCATCAAGCAGCAGCTCGAGGCGGAGGGCGTGGCGGTCTCGGGCCTCTACTTCGTCGACTGCATATCCTTCATCGTCGGCTCGACGGGCGGGGAGAAGGACAACACGGCCTACATCGAGTCGCCGACGATGCTCGAGAACATCATGCTTAAGGTCGAGACGTGGCTGAAACAGGTGGGCACGAAGGGGACGATCCTCTTCCTCGACGCGATGAACACGCTCGCGATGCACAACGACGAGAAGGCGCTCTCGGAATTCGCCTACTACCTCATCAACTCGCTACGGGTCCGCCAGGTCATGACCCTCGTGCTCTCGATCCACGAACAGACCCCCGAAGACCTCGAGGTCATCCTCAAGCTCGTGTGCGACAGCGCCATCGATGTGAAGGAGTCGGGCTAAAGCCCCCCGGCCCAGCCAGGCCCCCAGGCTGGCCTTGAGTCCGTGGCGTATGAGGGTGGCCGGATCCCTATGATCGAGCGCTTCTCGGACCGGATCACCCTCGTAGGCACGGCCCACGTCTCGCAAAAGAGCGTCGAGGAGGTCCGGGCGAGCCTCGAAACGTTCAAGCCCGACATCGTCGGCGTCGAACTCGACACCGGGCGCTACAGCGCGCTGCGCGACCGCGGCGAGTGGGGGCGCACGCCCATCACGGACATCCTGCGCTCGGGCCGCGCCTACTTCTTCATGGCCCAACTTTTCCTTGCGAGCTTCCAGAGGCGCCTCGCCGAACGCTTCGGCGTCGAGCCGGGCGCCGAGATGATCGAGGCCGTGAACCTCGCCCACGGCCGCGGGCTAAGGCTCGCGCTCCTTGACCGCGACATCGGGGTCACGCTGAAGCGCGCATGGCGCCTCATGACCGTCGGCGAGAAGCTGCGCTTCGCCTGGGAGGCATGGCAGATCCTCTTCGGACTGCGCCGCATGGCCGACTTGGAGGAGGACGCGGCCAAAGGCGAGGAGGGGGGGAAGGAGGGAGAAGACCTCGAGGCCGAGCTTGCCAAAATGATGGACGAGGACGTGCTCACGGAGATGATGGAGGAGATCGGCCGGTTTGCCCCGTCGGTGAAGCGTGTGCTCATCGATGAGCGCGACGCGTACCTCGCCAAGAAGGTCCTGCTCGCCTCCAAGGAGGGGCGCGTCGTGGCCGTCGTCGGCGCCGGCCACCTCAAGGGCGTGCGCGCGGCACTCGAGCGCGGCCTCGACGCGCTGCCCTCGTTCAAGGAGCTCGACGAGGTCCCCGAGCGGAAGATCCCGTGGGGGACGCTCTTTGCCTGGTCGATCCCCCTCCTGCTCTTCTGGCTCGTCCTCTACCAGACGCTGCAAGGGAACCTCGCGCGCGCGGGCGAGGCCCTCGCGCTCTGGTGGATCATCCACGGGGCCCTTGCCGGCCTCGGGGCCGCCCTTGCGCGCGGGCACCCCTACTCCATCGCCACGGCAGCGGGGGTCGCGGGCTTCACGGCCATCCACCCGACGCTCGCAGCCGGGTGGTTTGCCGGCCTCGTCGAGGCCCGCGTGCGCACGCCCACCGTCGCGGACTTCGAGCGGATGCAGGAGTGGACGAAATTGCGCGAGCTCTTCCGCAACCCCGTGTGGCGTGTGCTCTTTGTCACGGCGCTCACGAACGTGGGGAGCTCGATTGGGACCTTCGTTTCGCTCCCGATCCTGGCGCGGGCGCTCGGGTAGGCCCGGGGGCCCTCAAGCCCCCCTCCCCACGCTCGCCGCCTTTCGCTTAGAGGCCGTGGCTTGCAATCTGGCGCCCGCCATAGTGGAGCTCGAGAATGCCGCCCTCGAGTGCCGCTGACGCGCTGAAGGGGATCACCTGGATGGAGATGACGTCGCCGGGGTTGATGCGGTCGTCGCCGTTCAGGTC
>JBGPNV010000259.1:0-3820 GCA_041487695.1 Thermoplasmata archaeon
CTTCGGTCACCAGGGAGGGTCGCAACGTCCCCCGCCTTCAAGGGACTTTCGCCTATCTCCCGCCCCGTTCCACGCCGCGACCCCTCACCGGCCCACCTGCTTGGCTGAGGACGGATTCCGCTAAGGCCCCCGCAAGCCTAATGTAATACGGCCTGTATTACAGACTCGTCCGATGGCCGAACTGGATGTCACGGTGCGAAGGGCGGGCAACTCCCTCGACCTCCGCGTGCCAAAGAAGGAAGCCCGCCGACTCGGGCTTGTGGAAGGGCGCAAGCTCCGCGTGACGATTGAGAGCCCTCTGGAATTCAGGGACCTCATCGGCACGCTGAAGGGACGGATTTCGCGGGCCAAGCTCCACGCGGCCACAAACGAGGACGAGGACCTTGACTAGGTACCTGGCGGACACCTACGCCTTCATTGAAGCCCTCGAAGGGAACCCGCGATACGCGCGAATAGTGCGCGGCGGGAAGGTCGCGACCACGGCCTTGAATGTGGCGGAACTCCACTATGCCCTGCTCCGCAATGGGCTTGGCGAACCCGAGGCGCAGCGTATTTCGAGGGCGGCCCTCGGCCTGGTCGCTGAAGTGCCGGCCGACGTCGCGATCGCGGCGGGGAGCACCCGCATGGCGGTCAACACCCACCTCCGAAGGGCGGGGAGCGCGGCTCGCCTCTCCCACGTAGATGCCTGGGGCTACGAGGCGGCCCGCGCGCTCGGACTCCGTTTCCTCACGGGTGACCCTGTCTTCCGGGGGATGCCAGGCGTTGAATTCGTCCGGTGAGCGCCGCGGGGGTCCAGGGGCCGAGGCCACCGCGCGCCACTCATGTGAAGGCCTTGGGGTCTAGCTGGCCCGCATACACAAACGTCGCCGGCCCGCGCATCCACACCCGCGAGAGGTCCTTCGGCACCGTGATGAAGAGCGAGCCACCCGGGAGATTGACCTTGACCTCGCGGTCAAACTCGACGTAGGACCCGAGCGCGGCGGCCACCACGGTCGCACACGCGCCCGTCCCGCAGGCGAGCGTGAGCCCCGCGCCCCTTTCCCAGACGACGAGGTTGATCTCGCGGCCCGACACGGGCTCGGCAAACTCGACATTCGTGCGCCGCGGGAACCACTCGTGCCTTTCGAGCCTCGGCCCGACCGCCTTGGCCTTTTCCACCGAGGCCTGCGTGAAGAGGATGAAGTGCGGGTTGCCCATCGAAACGGCGGAAGCCGGCACGGTCTTCCCCGGCTCCATTTCGAACATCTGGCCCATGTAGGTGCCCGATCCCGTCATCGGCAGGTTGGACCGCGCAAGCTTCGGCGCGCCCATGTCCACCGTCACGTCGGCAACCGACCCGTCCTGGTTGAGGTTCAGCCGGCAGACCCGCATGCCGCCAAGCGTCTCGACCTTCATTTCGGTCGCCTTCGCCCTTCCCGTCTCGAAGGCCCACCTCGCCATGCACCGGATCCCGTTGCCGCACATCTCGGCTTCCGAGCCGTCGCTGTTGAGTATCCGCATGGTGAAGTCGCCCCTTGTCGAGGCCTTGTAGTAG
The DNA here is from genome assembly GCA_041487695.1 of Thermoplasmata archaeon. GTDB lineage: Archaea > Thermoplasmatota > DTKX01 > DTKX01 > DATEUP01 > DATEUP01. Next base: position 1,535 of record JBGPNV010000259.1, read on the forward strand.
AGCACGCCATCTGCGCCCACGCCGAAGTTTCGCTCGCAGACCTTCTTGGCAAACTCCGGCGTCTCGGGGACATCGAACTTCGTCGCGTCGACGATCAAGAAGTCGTTGCCAAGGCCGTGGACCTTGAGGAAGGGGACCCCGGCGAGCTTTGGCGCCGCTTCCTTCGCGGGGGCTCGCCTGCCGGCGGGCTTGCCCTTGCGCTTGCCCGCCACGCCCTCACCTCACCATCCGGATGTTCGCGCTCTCGCCGCTCAAGTCCTTGAACTGGCCCGCCTCCCTAAGGTGGTCGGGGACGGTCTGCGGGCGCGCAATGTCCTCGAGCGTCTCGCGCTTGCGGATGAGCCGCATCTGGCCGTTCCAGGCCATCACCTCGGCAGCGCGGCCCCTCGAGTTGTAGTTCGAGGACATCGTCATGCCGTAGGCACCCGCGTTGAGGACCGCGAGGACATCGCCTTCCGCGAGCTTTGGGAGCTGCCGGTCGCGCGCGAACACATCGCCGCTCTCGCAGATCGGGCCGGCGATGTTGTAGATCCGGTCGTACGGCTGGTCCATCTTGTGCACGGGCAGGATGTGGTGGTACGCGTCGTACATCGCCGGGCGGATGAGGTCGTTCATCCCCGCGTCGATGCCGAGGTAGACGCCGCCCGGCGTCTCCTTGAGCGCCGTGACCCTTGTGATGAGGTAGCCCGCGTCGGCCACGAGGTAGCGGCCCGGTTCGATGGCCAAGGCCGTGTCGCTGGCCCCGAAACTCTCGTTGAAGACCTTCCCCACCCCGTCCGCGACCGCCTCCACGTCAAGCTCCTTTTCCTCCGGGCGGTACGGGACGCCAAAGCCGCCGCCGAGGTCCACGAATTCGAACTTGAGCCGCGCCTCCTTCTCGACCTTCTTGGCCAGGGCGCACACGACCTTGGCTGCCTCGAAGAACGGCTCTGGCTCCAGCCACCCGGACCCGATGTGTGCGTGGATCCCCACGACGTTGAACCCGAGCTGCTTCGCTCGCAAGAACGCCGGCACGATGTCGCCCGCCGGCACCCCGAACTTCGAGCCCTTGTGCCCCGTCGTCGTCTTGGCATGGAGGCCCGCGCCGACCTCGGGGTTCACGCGGATCGCCACATCGAGCGTGCGCCGGATCTTCGCCATCCGGTCCATCTGCGACACGGAGTCGAAGGTCACGATCGGCTCGGCCTTCGCCGCCGCCTCGAGCGACTCGTTGTCCACGTTGACCCCCGTGAAGAGGATCCGCCTCGCCTTGAACCCCGCAAGCATCGCGAGCTGCGCCTCGTTCCAGCTCACCGCGTCGATGTTCGCGCCGCGCATCTCGAGGATTCGCAGGACCGCAAGCGCGCTGTTCGCCTTCATCGCGTAGTGGACCCGGACGTTCTTGATGTGCTTCGCAAACGCGGCCTTCAGCCGGTCGAAGTTCGCCTCGATGCGCCTCTGCTCGTAGATGAAGACGGGCGTGCCCGTCTGCTTCATGAGCTCGTGCAGGTCGATGCCGTCGATGTCGAGGACGCCCTTCTTGTGTGGGTAGTCGCGCATGGCTTTTCCCTTCCTTCAGGCGCCCCCGAAGAACTCCTTGTGCAAGACCCTTACGGCGCTCCCAAGGGCTTGGCCCGGCACGGCGAAGTTGACCGCGACGGGCGAGGAGCCCTCCGAGATCATCTCGATGTTGATCCCCTCGCGCCCGATGGCGCCGAACACCCGCGCGGCAATTCCCGGGGTCGAAGACATCCGTTCGCCCACGCAGCAGACGAGCGCAAGGTCGTCCCGCCGGAAGACGTTCTCCGCGACCCCGCCCTTGAGGCTCTCCAGCGCGTGCTCGACCCGCTCGGCCTCCGCCTCGTCGACGAGGACGGCAAAGTTCGAGGCGGAGGTCGAGACCGCGTAGAGGTTCACATCGAGCGCCGCGATCGCCTCGAGGATGCGCGCGGCCACCTCCGGGGCAAAGGAAAGGCCCGGCCCGTAGATGCGCACGGACGAGAGCTTGTCTTTGTAGGCGATGGCCGTGAAGACCTTGCCCGTCTCTCGGGCTTCTTCCAGGATCCACGTGCCCTCCGCCGCCGGGTTGAACGTGTTCTTGATGTGGATGGGGATCCCGACCTCCTCGACGGGCTCGACCGTGCGCGCGTGCAGGACTTTCGCTCCGAAGTACGCGAGCTCGGCCGCGGCCTCGTAGGAAGTCTGCTGGATGAGCTGCGCCTCCGGGATGAGCCGCGGGTCGCACGACATGAACCCGTCCACATCCGTCCAGATCTCGCAGACATCGGCGTCGACCGCGAAGGCGAC
>JBGPNV010000260.1:0-3769 GCA_041487695.1 Thermoplasmata archaeon
GTCAAGCCGCCGCCCAAGCCTGTAACGACGGCACCGCCAAAACCGGTCACGACCGCTCCGGCAAAGGTCGGCGCCCCGGCAAAGCCCGCCTCGACCGTGCCGGCCAAGACCGCGGCTCCGATGAAACCCCTTGCGACTCCGGTCAAGACCACGGCCCCCTCCAAGCCGCCCGCCGCCCCGCCAAAGACCGTTGTGCCGCCCGCCATCGCGCCGGCATCCCCCGCGACAAAGCCCTCACCGCCTTCCGAGGCGCCGCCCTCCGGCCCACCCGTGGAAGCGCCGTGCCCGAACTGCGGCAAGCCTGTCGAAGTCGGCTGGGCCGCATGCCCTGAGTGCGGCCTCGACCTCGTCTGGAAGTGACGGAGAGGCGCCTCGTGGAGGCGCGGCATCCATGCGGTGGGTAACGCTGCAAGCCCGAGGGTGCGCCGCCGAGAGAAGGGTGTCTCAGGGTTTCTGTAGGCCCCGCAGGAGAGCGGGGCGGGAACCTCGCCGAGGCGCGCTGCACCTCGCCGAAACGGTTATCCACTCCCCCCTTTCTCAAGAGGTCTGGAGAGTCCACTCTTGAGTCTGAATCTCGCTGCCAAACGCCTTGACCGAAACGCCCGAGCCCTGCCCCTCTTGGCAGCGCTCCTCACAAGCTTCTTGGTCTTCCTGCCCTCCCTCGGCTCGGCGGCCACGCCGGCCATCACCCCGCTCAACGTGGACGTCCCCCTCACGACCGACACCTTCGAATCGGGGTTCCCCGGCGCGGTCTGGAATGTGGCCGACAGCGACCCCTACAATGGCACCGATACCTGGGGCAACACGACCTACCGCGCCTCGGAAGGAAACAGCAGCGTGTGGTCCGCAGGCGTTGGGGCGAGCGACGGCCACAACGTCACCCTCGTGAACGACGGTTTCGAACGGGCCTCCCTCGGCGCACAGTACCAAGACGCCTCTTCGCCGACCTCCAACAGCGGGTGGGAAACGAGCAACCTGCGGGCCCACGCCGGCAACCGGAGCGTCTGGTGTGCCGGAACCGGGGGCTCTGGGGGCCTCTACCCCGACACCGATAACACGATCTTTTACGTGGACCTCGACCTCACCGGGTGGTCGTCGCTTACCGCCGAGTTCTGGGCGTGGATCAACGTCGAGGCGGGGTGGGACTACTTCAACCCCGTTTATTATGACGGCGCCTGGGAAAGCCTCGAGGAGTTCAACAACTACACTTCGGTCCCGGCGAACGTCCAGTGGATCTTCCGGTCCTACAACATCCCACTGGGTGCCACCCGCTTCGGGTTCCAGTTTACCGCCGACTCCAACACCCACTACCAAGGCGTGTTCATCGACGAGCTGAAGCTCTACGGCGTCGGGCCCCTCGCGAACACCCTCCTCAATCAGTACGACGACGGGGCAAACGCTTCCCTTTGGCGGTCCGTGAACGTCTCAGCGTACCCGCTTTCCCATTTCACCTATCAATATTGGACCGACTTGGAGGCCGGCGTGGACTTCCTGTACGCCGGGTTCTTCGCGGGCTCCTGGCACCTCAACGACTCGTTCTCCGGACTGTCCGGCGGCTGGCGCACCTCCTCGATCGACCTCCCCTCGAACGCGACGAGAATCGGCTTCTTCTTCGTCGCCGACGGCACCGGCCACCGCGAAGGCGCCTACATCGACAACGTCCGGGTGTTTGGGACGGTCCTCACGCCTACGTGTTCGGCGAATGTTTCCCGGACCTCCGGGTACGAAGTCCTAGACACGTTCTCCTTCACGTCCACCCTCCAGCAGGGGTGGGGGCCCTTCAACTACTCGTGGTCATTCGGCGACGGCGGGACGGCGTCCATCCGGAACCCAAGCCATGTGTACACGGTGCCGGGCAGCTACACGACGTCCGTCACAATCCGCGACACCTACGGCCAGACCTGCTCGGCGTCGGCCCCCGTGGTCGCCGTCCTGCGGGACCTCACGAACGTCACGGTCTCTCCGCTCTCGCTCAGCGTCGTCGAAGGCGACTCGGGCACGATTTCCGGCTACGACGGTCAGGGCGCGCCCTACCCGCTCGACTGGGTCCTCGCGCCGCCGGAGTGCGGCACGCTGAATGTGACCCGCGGCGAGAGCCTGCAGTTCACGACGTCCACGGACGCCGGCTCCTTCCTGTGCACGGTCACGGGGTCGGCCGGGCCCGTGTCCGCCGTGGTGACGATCCAGGTCGGCCACGACACGAGCGTCCTCACGATCGATCCGACGAGCGGGTCGGTCGTCCAGGGGCACAGCCTCACCTTGTCGGCGGCCGACCGGTACGGCCACGGCCTCGACTTCGAGTGGGCGACGACCTGCGGCCGCCTCTCGGTGGACGTCGGGCCCACCACGACCTTCACGGCGGTCACCTCCGCAGGCGTCACCTGCACCGTGACGGCAAGAATCGGGGCCGACTCGATCTCGGCCGACCTGAACGTCCTGCAGGACACCTCGGTGATCACCGTGACGCCTGCCTCCGCGAATCTGACCGAGGGCGCGGACATCGCGTTCTCGGCGGTTGACACCTACTCGAACCCTTTCGAAGCCACTTGGGCCGTCGCCCCGGCAAGCTGCGGGGCTTTCAGCGCGCCGCTGGGGGCAACGACGCGCTTCCGCGCCTCAAACGATTCGGGGGGGCTTGCCTGCACGGTGAGTGCGTCCTTCCTGACGGACCGGCGAAATGTGACGCTCACGGTCAACCACGACCTTTCCCACCCCGGCCTTTCGCCGACCTCGGTGAGCCTGCCGCAGGGGGCGAGCCAGGTCTTTGCCGCGACCGACACCTTCGGCCACCCCCTGAGCCTCAGCTGGATCCTCGGGCCGACCACATGCGGCGAGTTGTCCGCGAGCACGGGACCCTCGGTCACGGCGAACCTCTCGCCGTCGGCGGGGGGCACGAGCTGCACGCTCACCGCGACCGGCCCCGGCATCAACCTCGGCGCATCGATCTCCGTGCTCGTCGGGCCGCCAGCCGCTGTCCGGATCTCGGTGGGGGCCCTGGAGGTCGACGCCGGCTCGTCCGTCGTGGCAACGGCCGATGTGGTGGACTCGGCAAACCACACGCTGACGGGCCTCACGATTGAATGGGCGGCGACCTGCGGCGACCTCTCTGTCTCCTCGGGCCAGTCGCGGACCTTCACGCTGCCGGACGACGCGGGGGCGTTCCCAAGCTGCACAGTGACCGCCACGAGCGCGGGCCTCTCGGCCTCGGCGGCCGTGCGCGTCCGCTACGCCGCGCCTTTCACGGTGACGGTCGAGCCGCCCTCTCCGTCCGTGGGCGGCGGCGGCTCCCAAGTGTTCGCTGCGCGCGTCACGGATGCGCGGGGCCACGTCGTCCCCAACGCCTCCGTCGCTTGGACCGCGACCTGCGGCGCGCTCTCGGCGCAAGAGGGGGCGAGCGTCACCTACACCGCGCCCGGCGACCTCGGCGGGACGAATTGCAAGGTCTCGGCGGAATTCCAGGGCGTATCCACCCAGTCGACTTCCGCGAGCATCAGCGTCCCGATGTCTGCGCTCCTGCCGATCGGCATTATCCTGCCCCTTGCAGGCGTGGGTGCGGCGGTGTTCCTCATGATGAGGCGGCGCCGGAGCGCGCAAGAGGCGGCCACGGCGGAGGCGATTGCCCCACCGCCCTCGGAGGCTGCAGGAGCCCTCGGAGGGGCGGCCAGCTCTGCGCCCGGCGCGATTGCAGGTGGGGCAGGCGTGCCCATCACCGTCCCGGTTTCGGCGCCCGCGAGCGACGTCAAACCCCTAAGCGCGCCGCCGACATCCA
>JBGPNV010000261.1:0-3766 GCA_041487695.1 Thermoplasmata archaeon
CCGTAGAAGGCTTCCCAGCCGTCATAGACGCCGCCGCCATCGCTGTCGGGGTTCGAGGGGTCCGTCCCGGCCAAGAATTCCTGGTAGTTCGAAAGTCCGTCGCCATCGGCGTCGCGGGCGCCATCGAGCGGGTCCGTCGGGTCAAACGCCGCGACAAAGCCGAAGCCAGACGATCCTGCCATCACGAAGCCGAAGAACAGCGCTGCAAGTTTTGCTTTCATACGATTGCCCCACGGACGGGTATTTCCAACCTCATCTACCCGGGGTGAACGTATATAAGGGTATTCAGACAGGTCTTGAACGTTTGCGGAGCGCCTGGCCACGCTGAGGACAAACCACTGGAGCCTCTGAAGTTAAGGCCTCCCCTACGGCGGGCGAAAAGAAATGTTTGGTGCCCTTTGGCCCAAGGGCGGACGACGCTTGAAAGGGGAAGGCTCACCCCCGGGCCAGCCTTGACTTGAACTCGAAGGTGTGCTTCCTGGGGGCGCGGCAAACGGCAAGCGGCAAGAGTACCCTCGTCGAGTCGCTCGCCGCGCTCGCCCACCCGCGCGCCCACCCACGCGCGCTCGTCGACGGCCTGGGCATGAGGACCGCCAGCGCGACACTCTCGACTCTCTTACGAGTTGCCGCACGGACAAGCCCCCCTCGCGGTGGCGCACTACCGCGACCTCGATGAACGCAGTTCCAACCGCGAACTCGTCAAGGCCCGCCAGCGTCTTTCAAGGGGTCCCGCCGCGAGGGTGGTCGTCATCCGCCGACCCGACGTCGGGGAGCCCGCGCGCTCTTGGGCGTCCACAGCCTCGTCCCTCCCCCCGAAGAATTCGCCACTCCTCTGGGAGATCGGTCGGGGCTCGGCCGATGCGGCGACCCTCGCTCGCGAGATTCGTGGCGACCTCGTAAGGGCAACCCCTGGCGATCCCGAGGCGAGGCGACCGGCCTCCGAACGGTCTTGGAAGCCCTTTGCCGCCGGTGGCTCCACGCCCGTGCCGCGGCAAGTGCGCGTCGCCACAACCCGCCCTACCGCACGCGCGCTGCGTGATCGGGCTCGCGCCCTGAAGCCCCTTGCGCGACCTCGGCCCTCGTCGGGGCTCCCTGGGGTCGCGAACGAACCTCGGCGCCGGGGTGAAAATTCCGCGCGAATCTGGTGCCTTTCGATGTGCGCGTGCGCGCCCTCTGGATGCGAAGTTTCGTCCGCCTGGCCTCATGCTGGCCCCCATAACCTTTAACTGCCCTTCCCACCTTCTTCGAGAAGAAGTGGGGCCCGATGACGACAAACCGTGAAATCATCAAGAAAATCTGCCTTCTCGGCGACGCTGCTGTCGGCAAGACCTCGCTCATCAAGCGCTACGTCTATTCCATGTTCGATGACAAGTACATCACCACAATCGGGACCAAGGTCACGAAGAAGTCCATCACCTACACAAAGCAAGCCGGCGGGCAAGCGACGGAAATCCGCCTCACCCTCCTCATCTGGGACATCCTCGGCCAGAAGCAGTACTCCCGCCTCCACCCCGTCTACTACCAGGGCGCGGAGGGCGCGCTCGTCGTCTGCGACGGGTCGCGGCCCGAGACCCTTGCCTCGATCGACGAGTGGGCGAAGACCTTCCAGGAGGTCGTGGGACCCGTCCCCCTCATCTTCCTCATCAACAAGGCCGACCTCCTCGACCAGAAGACCTTCAACCCGGGCCCCGTGAACGCGCTGTGCGCCCAGTACAAGGCGAAGTGGCTCTTCTCGTCGGCCAAGGACGGCCTCAACGTCGACAGGTCGTTCACCGACCTCGGCGACGACCTTTGCACCCGCTACCTCGAAAAGACCAAGGCCGCCTGAGGGCCCCGGGCCTTGGAAAGGCGCCGCTTGAAAGGAACAAGGAGGGAAGGTTTGCCCGAAGGCGTAGAGTTCGACTCGCTCGACACCGAGACGGCCGAGACGCCGTTCTTCATCATGCCGTCCAACGCCCTCAAGTCGCTTCGCGACGAGCTCGCAATCTCCGAGGGCGAGAAACTCACGAACGAGATGCTCTACCGCTACGGCGTGCGCTGCGGCGAGGGGATGATCGAGCGGATGTCGATCAAAGCCTCCACCACGGAGGAGATCTCCAAGGTCGTGCCCAACCTCTGGGCCGGCGTCGGGTTGGGGCGTGTCTCGGCCGGGCCCTATACCGCCGACGAACTGACCTTCAACTTCCAGGAGTCCATCGAGGCGCGCGCGGTAGGCAAGACGAACGAGTCGTCCTGCCACTTCACGCGCGGGTACCTCGTCGGGATCGCCCAGCAGATCTCCGACAAGTCCTTCAAGGCCGTCGAGACCGCCTGCCTCTCGCGCGGCGACGACGTGTGCACGATCAAGCTCCTGCCCTCTACGGAGTACTTCGAACCGGTCGCCGAGGCCGCCGAGGGCGCCGCCAAGAAGGACTACATCGGCGAGTCGTCGATCAAGCTCGAACCGGGCGTGTCGTACCTCCTGGAGACCGACGACCTGGCGCGCTGCTACGAGCTCTTCCTCGAGCGCACGATGGCCGGCGCGCAGGGGCTTTGCATCACGCGCGATTTCCCTGACCGCGTGCGCTCGAAGTTCAACATCAAGAAGAGCCCCGTGATCTGGCTGTCGAACGCCGACCTCGAGTACGCCGTCGAACCCGTCCAGCTTGGCAAGCTCTACCACAAGATCGAGGACTTCCTCAAGAAGACGGAGAAGGGCCTCATCATCCTCGTCGGGATCGAGTACCTCATCACGCAGAACAACTACTCGTCGGCCCTCAAATTCCTCCAGCTCATCAAGGACCAGATTTCGATCTTCGGGGCGACCCTCCTTGTGCCCATCGTCCCCGATGCGCTCGCCGAGAAAGACCTCAAGCTCATCGAACGCGAGTTCGAGACCATCAAGGTGGAAAAGTGACGGGAGGCAGCATCCTCTTGAAAAAGGACCATGTCACCCCCGCGGGGCTGAAGGGCGACCCGACGGTCCCCGATGTCCGAGCGTCGTTCTTCATTGTGCCCACGGACATCCTCGAGGCCCTCCACCAGGAATTCTCGGCGTTGGCCGGCGAGCGCTCGTCCTCGGGGATCCTTTACCGAACGGGGTACCGCTGCGGCCAGACGGTCACGGCGAAGATGAACTTCCAGCTCGACGACGACGGGATGCTTGGCGACGCGCTCACAAACCTTTGGATCGAGATCGGGCTCGGGCGCATTTCCTCGATCATTCCCACCGACGAGGGCGCCCTCAAGATCGTCTCCGAGGAGTCCACGGAGGCCCGCTCGATGGGGATCGTGCACAAGAAGGTCTGCGACATCACGACCGGGTACCTCGCCGGTACCGCTTCCGCGCTCACGGGCCACGACTTCGTCTGCGAGGAGACGCGGTGCTACTCGAACGGCGCGGAGCAGTGCGAGTACATCCTGCGGCGGAAGCTCTAGAGCCACCCTCGGGCGGCGGGAAGGGAACACCCGGGGCGGCGCTTCGCACGCGCCTCGGGGTCTTTGGGGAACAAGGGGGTCGGCAAGACGTCGGAGGGGAAGGCAGAGCCCTCTGAGGGCGTGAAAGAGGCCGTGCGGCAGATCCTCGACGAGGTCATCCGCCACCCCTGGGCGAAGGCGGCGGGGATCGTGAAGAAGTCCTTCGGGCGCGACGAGGACGAAGGCGTGCGCCAGGGGCTTGTGGGCGACAGCGCGCTCTTTGCCGGGCGCATCGCCACGCTCTACGGGATCAGCGAGAAGCTGCTCCAGGAGTTCGAGGAGAAGGGGCCCGAACTCGTCGAGATCGCCG
>JBGPNV010000262.1:0-3766 GCA_041487695.1 Thermoplasmata archaeon
ATGCTCGTGAACAACTCGACGGTCAATCAGTCGGTCTTCTACGGCGTGCTCACTATCGCGCCGACCGGTTTCGCTGCGTTTCTCCAAAGCGGAGGCGCCCTCCTCCTGGTCCTTGTCCTTGTGGTCGGCGCCGCGGTCGTCCTTGAGGACCGGTTCGGCCCCGGGCGGCTGCGCGCTTCGCTTGGGCGCCTTGGGGGGGCCTCCGGCCCGATCAGGTCGGCCGCTGGCCGGCTGAAGTTCCGCCGGTCGGCCCGCTAGCGGTGGCCTCCATTGGCCGGGGCCGCTTGAGGCAATGTACCCAAGCATCATGCGGCCGCCAGGAAGTCAATCCCCTGGCCTCTTGGGGTTGACGTCACGGCGTTCTCAGGAAGGGAATCGGTGCTCGTGCTCGTGGTTGTGGTCGTCCTTTTCTTTGGCGGGCGAAAGTGATCCCCCAGTTTGCAGGAATTTCGGCCGAGCGAGGGGGGAGCACGAGCGCGGGAAGTTCGAGGTCGAACGCGAGCTTGCCGGCGAACGGGCGAAGGGGTCCGCGGAGGACTGCTGCGCGAAGTGCGGGTCGAAACGCACAGCCGGAGACTTGAAGTGCCTGAACTTCGGCAGCCTGCCGGACCGGCCCTTGCCGCCGTCGACCCTCGGGGTTGCGGCGCGCTGAAGGGCTTTCCGCGCGCTGAAAACCAGGCCCCGCCCCGCTCAGGCCGCGACCTTCCCGCGCAGGCCCGCGGGCTCATCCCCAAGGCTTGCCTCGACGATGCGGACCTCGACCCACACGTCGTCGCGCCACATGTACTCCGAAACGACCGCCTGCACCTTGGGGCGCAGCTCCTCGGGGTCGCCTGCGGCTACGACGTGGACCTCGACGTCCGTGCCAGGGAACCACTCGTCGGCGCGGCCTGTGCGAACGACCTTCACGGACTGGACTTCGGCAGGGAAGCGCTCGCGGACCTCCGCGGCGAATGACTGGGCGACCTCAAGGGTGGCGGGGAAGCACATGGATTCCCTAACCTGGCGTGCGCCCAACATATAGGTTCGCATCGGCCCGCCCTTCAGGGTAGGGGGGGCCTCCCGTCCTTCGGGCCGCTCCCTCCCCGTTGCGGGGGCGCGCGCGCCGCGCGCTTTGCCACAGCGTGGTCGGAGTAGCGGTGCGTAATGAAGGCCACCGTCGCGACGGCTGCGGCGCCGGCGACCACGAGGTACGGGAGCGTTTCGGTGCCCGGCTTCGTGCAGGCGCCCGCCGGGTCCCCCTCGACACGGAACGCCACCAGCGTGAAGGACCGTGCGTTGTTCCAAGGGGCGAAGTCCTCCGACAGGTTGTCGACAAGCGAGAGCGTGAGCCCGGAGGTGTACGAAACGCTCGTGAAGCATGGCCCGCTGTCGTCCTTGAAGCCCCCGAAGGGTCCCGGGAGGAAAGCGAGGGAGAAATTCGCCGACTCGCCGGGCGCAAGCGCCCCCACCTCCAGGGTCCCCTCGAAATGCGAATCCCGGGGCGCCCACGAGTCGGTCGCAAGCGCGGTCTGCGTCAGGTTGAAGCGGACGGGCGGGCTCCGGCCAACGCCGCGGTTCGCAACCCGAACGAGCAGCGCCTGCGTGCCGTTGAGCTCGACATAGTAGGCGCGCCGGAGCGCCGGCCCGTCGAAGCTCTTGCCATAGACCGTGAAGGACTCGACGGACAAGTCGATCGACCCCCAGAGCACAACGGTGAGATTCACGCGGTGCGCGTCGAGGCGCGCAGCGCTGTTGTTGGCCCCCACACCCGCCGCCGCCGCCGTGAAGGTCAGGAGCGCGCCCTGCGCGCGTGCCTCCGGGGACAATTCGGGGGGCGCGGCGGGGTATTCGAACCACTTCAGCCGGACGGCGGCCGTCTCGTTGGGGGCCGTGAGGACGTTGAAGAGCTCGCCCCACGGGCCCGTGCCGTTCACGCGCCCCGCCTGGGGGAGGCCAGACCGATCGGTAAGGAAGAAGCGGACCGTCGCAAAGCCCACGACAAAGGGGGACCCAAGCGTCCGCAGCGCACCGAAGCGCGTGGTGTCCAGGCGCCCGCTCGAGGGCGAGCCCACGAAGATGTCGGCCGGCTCACCGTCCGCCCTTAGGAAGTCGCAGTCCGCTGTGCTGAGTCCTGCCCCGTTGCGCACGCGCACTGCGAGGTCCGCGTCCGTTTCCACGAGGCACCCGCTGAGGTTGATCTGTGAGGCGAACCCGTCGACAGCCGCACCGAAGGACGCGTTGTGGCGGAAGCGCAGAACGCAGGCGTCCGCCTCGATGAGCGCATGGAAGGCCTCGATTTGGTCGAGGGCGCCCTCCGCAAGCAGGGTCGAGTTTGAAAGGCCGAGCCGCGCGCCAGCATTCACGGTGAGGACATGACCGGCGCCCCCGAGTCCCGCCCCCACAAGCCTTAGCGACACATTCCGGAAGTCCAACGACGCGCCCGGCGAAATCGACACATTGCCGAAGGCTTCGATCGCCCGGGCCTCGTTTACGACCGCCTCGCCCGCGTCGACCGTCCAGTCCCCGCGCGCGCGCCAGACGCCGTCCGGGTCGAGTGCGGGCGCTCCCGTCTCGGCCCGCGCCGCCCCGGAGAGCGCGCCGGCCGAGGCAAGAGCAAGCAAGGCGAGGAGCGCAAGGCCCGCCAGCCGTCCGGCCCGCATGGTGCTCGACACGCCCCCTACCGTCGGCCCTCGTTCGCGCCGCCCGGCCTTAAACCTCTCCACCCAGGCGCGCGGGGCGGCTCACGCCCGCGGGCGCGGCGAAAGGATGATTTGACAACATCCGGCTCCAGCGCTCCCCCGGGGGTGGGGACCTACGGCTCAACGACCCGAGTCCGCGCGGCCGCGAAGCCTCCTCATCGCCTGCCTCCAGCGCTCCGTGGAGAACTATTCCCTGCGCCGCTTCCAGGAAGCCGCTTTCGCCCGCGGGCACATCCTCGTCCAGCTCAACCCCCTCAACTGCAACCTCGTGCTGAGCGGCGGGGCGCCGCGCGTTTTCCACGAGCGCAAAGGGTACCTCGAAGGGCTCGACGCCGTCATCGTGCGGCGAGGGAGCGGGATCACGGACGAAGAGCTCGCGCTGGTCGACCACCTCGAAGGCGCGGGGTTCCTCGTCCTCAACTCCCACGCTTCGATCGCCCGCGCGCGGGACAAGATCCTCGCCTCGAGGCTCCTCGCCTCCCATGGGATCCCCGTCCCCAAGACCGTCCTCATCAAGACACGTGCGGGCCTCGAGGAGGCCTTCCGCCTGCTTGGGCGGCCCCCCTATATCCTGAAGCCCACGCGCGGCACGCACGGCGTGGGCGTCATGCTTGCGGAGTCGCGGCCGTCGGCCGAGTCGATCTTCGACGCGTTCGGCGGGACCTCCGAGGGCCTGCTTATCCAGGAGTTCATCCGCGAGGCCCGCGGCACGGACCTGCGCGTCGTTGTTGTCGACGGCCGGGTTGTTTCGGCCATGCGGCGGCGCGCTGCGCGCGGGCAGTTCCGGGCGAACATCCACCGCCAAGGCGTGGGCGAACGCGTGCGCCTATCCACGCGCGCCCGCGAGCTTGCGGTGCGCTCGGCGCAGGTCGCCGGTCTCGAGGTCGCCGGCGTCGACCTCATCGAGTCGCGCCGCGGCCCCCTCGTGATCGAGCTCAACACCTCGCCGGGGTTCGAGGGCCTCGAGAGCGCGACCGGCGACGATGTGGCCAGCGCGATCATCGAGCATGTGGCCAAGCGGGCCCTTGCCGGGCCTGCGGCGCACCCAGGCCGGGGCGCGGCGCCCTTTACCGGGCTTGCTGAGG
>JBGPNV010000263.1:0-3751 GCA_041487695.1 Thermoplasmata archaeon
CGGGAGAACGCCGCTGCAAGCCCTAGCCCCGTTTCTGGCAGGATCTCACCGGAAAAGACGACGCGCGCCTTGTTCTCGTCGCCTACCGGCTGGATGACGTCCCAAATCTTCGACCCCTTCTCGTAGCCCTCCTCGACGCTCCAGTCGATGCGGCCGACGGGGTGAAGGGCGCCTTTGAGCTTCCTGCGGATGGCCGCGCCGCCCGGAAGCTGGCGCTCGACTTCGACAACGAGGAACATCCCCGAGCGGCCGACGAGGCGGACCTCCTTGCAGCCGGGCTCCCACTTGGCCCGGTGCGTCTTCGGGTCGGAGAGGACGGCCCAGCATTGGTCGACCGTGGCGTTCACCGTGGCCTCGGTCTCGAAGCGGAAGGACTTGACCACGGCTGGCCGGCTCCGGGGTCGCTCACGGGGGCGGGACTACAAAGGCGTTTTGCCCCGCGGTGCCCTCAGGCCGGGCGGCGCCGTTGCCCGAGGGGCTTCCCGCCGCCGAGCTCCGCGCGCGGCTGGGGGCCGGCTCTCCTACTGGTGTGGCGACCGGCTCCTTCCGCTTGAGGCGCAGCGAGCCGAGGAGCAGGCCGGCAGCGAGGAGCGAGACGAACCACGCGGCGCCCGGCGACCAGGCGACGGTCCGGATGACGTTGATCGAGTTCGAGCCCCAGAAGCTCGACCCCCAACGCCCGTCCGGGAGGACGTGGTTCAGCTGGTTGTGGTCGGCGAGGAACGCGCCGGGCAGCGTAGATGCGAGGAGGAGGGGGCCGAGGAGCGCAAGGCCCCCCGCGAGGGCCGTAAGGGACATGCAGGCTCGCGCGGGCAACCTCGCCCACGCTCGGCCAGCGAGCGCGGCCGCACCAAGCAGGGCCGCCGTCCAGGCGAGCACCTGGACGAGACCAAGGGAAGATGCCACGGCCTGGCAACCGCATGGGGCCGTCTCATACGGTACCACCCGGGAGGTCCCGTCGGCGTTGTGCGCCACCCATGCGGAGAGGCCAAACTCCAAGGCGGGGTCTCCCTTCCCGTTAACGACGTCCGCGACGGCGAACCACGGAAGGAGGATCGCCGCGGCGGCAAGCAGCACGCCGGCGCCCGCAAGCGTCCCGGGGAGGTTCTCGGGGCGCGCGAACTGCCGAAGAGCGGCCGCTGACGAGGAGAAGGCGGACACGTGGGGCCCTCGACGTCAACCTCGGCTCGCGCGCGATATAAACTACGCGCTCGTACCGAAGCCTTCAGTCGTCGTCGTCCGAACCGGAGGACGCGGTTTCGCCGCCGCCCCGCGAGATCTTCGGGGGTCCCTTCCACGCCCGCAGCGCCTCTACGAGGAGGCGCACGCCGGTCGCCGTGGTCCCGCGCGGCTGCCAAGGGTGCTTGACTTCGCCCTTTCCGCGGTCCGTCCAGGCAGTCGAGGCGACGTCGAGGTGCGCCCACGGGTAGCGGCCGACGAACTTCTCCAGGAAGCGCGCGGCCGTTCCGGCACCGGCCGGCTGGCCGCCCGAGTTCTTCCAGTCGGCGATCGGCGATTCGATGAGCTCGTCGTACCACTCAAAGAGCGGCATGCGCCACAGGCTGTCCTGCGTGCGCTTCGAGGCGGAAAGGAGCCGGTCGGCAAGGTCCTCAGAGTTCGAGAAGAGGCCGGAGGTCCGGGGCCCCAGCGCAACGCCGATCGCGCCGGTCAGCGTCGCCACGTCGACGACGGCCTGGGGCTTGAACGACTGCGCATGGGAAAGGCCGTCGGCGAGGACGACGCGCCCCTCGGCGTCGCTGTTCACCACTTCGATCGTCACGCCGTTTTGCGCGCGGACCACGTCGCTCGGCTTGTAGGCGCTGCCTGAGGGCATGTTCTCGGCAAGGCAGGCAATCGCGACGAGGTTCACGGGTAGCTTGAGCGCGCCCGCGCAGGCCGCCGCGCATACCACGGCCGCCGCGCCGGTCATGTCCCACTTCATGTGCCACATCGGGTAGGGCCCGAAAGTCGGCTTCAGGGAGATCCCCCCGGTGTCGAACGTGATTCCCTTGCCCACGAGCGCGATCGGCGGCGTGTCCCGCGGCGCCCCGCGGTACTGGGCAACCACCATCCGAGGGGGGGCGGCCGAGCCCTTGCCGACGGCAAGCAGCGCGTGGAAGCCCTGTTTCTCCAGGGCTTTCTCGTCAAGGACGGCGAACGTCAGCCCTCCGGCGCGCGCGACCTCGCCGAGCATCTCCGCGAGGCGCGAGGGCGGCTTCTCGTTGCTGGGGAGTGTCGCAAGGAGGCGTGCGGCGTTCGTGTACCTTGCGATCTCGCGTCCGCGCGCAAGGCCCCGGCGAGCGGGCGCAAGCGCCGCCCGGTCGGCGATGAAGAACGTGAACTCCGTGGGCGAGCGGCCCGCGTCCGGGTTGCGCTTCCGGAAGTCCTCGACCTCGAAGAGCGCGAGCAGCGCGCCCTCCGCCATGACCTCGAGGGCCGTGTCCACGGACACGCCGGTCCGGGAAGGGACATCGACGGCCACGCGCCGGACATTCTTGCCCTTCAGCTTCGAGGCCGCGCGCCCGGCAAAGTCCCGAAGGCGGTCGGCGCCGACTTCCTTGGGGCGCCCGACGCCAAGGACGAGCATCCGCGGCGCCGGGAGGCGCCCGAGCGTGCGCAGGAGCACGGCGTCCTTGGGGCCGGCCTTGAAGTCCGGCGCCTTGAGGTGGGCAAGCACCCCGCGCGCCTTCGTCACGTCATAGAGGAGCTCGTGCTTCTTGTCTCCTTGGTAGGCGGGCACGACCAGCGCGTCGGCCTTCGCCCTTGCCGCGTCCCCGACCTCGATCTTCACGCGCGCGGGCAGCAGCCTCGTCTTGAAGGGTTTCAGCATGGCAAGGGGCCCCCTGAGGGGGCCTTGCAGGCGCTCCGCCTCTCTTAGAACCTTGGGGCGAGCGACGCGCTCCCTCTGGCTCCGGCCGAAACCTCTACACTTATCTAGGGGCTTCCACGCTCAAGTGGTGCGGAGCGACCCGATGAAGTTGCCAAAGGCCTTGGGCTCATCGCCGGCCTTCACCAAGGTCACCCATGCGCTGCGCCGACCCCTCAAGGTCTTGGGAAGGCTCCCCCGGCCCAAGGGCGTCAAGGTGCCCCAGGTCTTCCGGACAACCTTCGTCGGCCACAGGGACCGCCAGGTCATCGCCCTCGCCCTCGTCCTTGTCCTCCTTGCGGCGGTGTTCCTCGGGGGCGGCAGCTTCGGCGGCGGGCGCACGCCCACGGTGCCGGGAAAGGGCCCGCGCGGCCCCGATGTGATGTGGGGCCCAACCGTCGACCTCAACGCCGACGGCTACGAGCCGGGGATCGCCTCCGACTCCACGGGCGCGCTCTACATCACGGCGCACAAGAACCTCGACCAAAAGAACACCTGGCCCTACCTCGCCTCCTGGTTCCTCATGAGCACGGACCAGGGCCAAAGCTGGGCCTCCCCGAGCCAGCCGCCGATCCGCGGCAACTACTGGAAAACGTTCCTCGGCGACGAGGGCGACATCGGCGTCGACGCGTTGGACTATGTCTACTTCATCGACACGTACCTCATCGACAACCACATCCACGTTTTCAAGAACCAGGGCGTGTGGGACCACTCGGTCCGGATCCAGAAGTCCACGGGCCTCGACGACCGGCCGTGGCTCGCCGGGCAGGGCAACGGCATCCTCCACTACCTTGGCAACAACGGGCAGGTCGTGAACGGCGGCCGCTACTGGTACTACCGCTCGGCAAACCAGGGGCTCACATGGACAACAGGGGACGCCGTGCC
>JBGPNV010000264.1:0-3747 GCA_041487695.1 Thermoplasmata archaeon
CCATGCGTGTCCCTCCACGGGCCTGCGCCGAAGGTGGAGAGCGTGGCAAAAAAGGTTCCCGTGGCGGCACCTTTTTGCCTCGTGCGGCGCCTTGGGCGGCCCAAGAGGTCCCCAGGTGGCCGTCCTCTCCGACACGGACATCCTCAAGCGGCTGCGCGCCGGCTCGCTTGGTGTCGACCCCTTCGTCGAGGCCAACCTCACCCCCAACGGCTACGACCTCACCCTCGCGCAAGTCCAGGTGGCCGGGCGCCGCCTCACCAAGACCGGCACCGTGAAGGTAGAGCCCGGCGAGTGGTTCGCCGTCGCCACGCGTGAGCGCCTGCGCTTCCCCGACGACCTCACAGGCGAGCTCTGGCTCCGCTCGAGCCACATCCGCAAGGGCCTCATTACCGCCTTCGGCCGCGTCGACGCGGGCTTCGAGGGCAACCTGACACTCACGGGCTTCAATGCCGGCACGTCCACCGTGGACCTGCAACTGGGGGACCGCTACTGCCAGCTCGTCTTCGTCGAACTCTCCTCGAAGGCCGCCAAGCCCTACGCCAAGCGCTCGGGCAACTACCAGGGCCAAAGCGGCATTACCCTTGACGCATTTGCCGCCAAACTCCGGGGCGGCGCGAAGCCGCGGGGCGGCAAGGGGCGCTGACGTGACGAACCTCTTCCAGATCGGCCCCCCCCGGGCCGATTCGCCCTGCGTGAAGAACGCCTGCACGTTCTGCTGCCACGAGACGAACATGCCGCTCACGCTGGCCGACCTCGAGCGCCTCACGGCGCTCGGGTACCGGCGCGAGGCCTTCAGCGAGCCCGACGAGGATGAGGGGTACCTGCGCCTCCACAACACGGACGAAGGGGCCTGTTACTTCCTAAGCCCCGAAGGCCGGTGCAAGGTTCAAGGGGCAAAGCCCGAGGGGTGCCGCTTCTACCCGTTCATCTATGACGAGGACGAGGACCGCGTGATCCGCGACGGCCTGTGCCCCTACAACGAGTCCTTCGTCCCGCCTGCCGATGTCGAGGCGCGCCTGCGCGAGCTCATTGCAAGGCTCCAGCGGGAGGCACGCACGCGGGCCCCTGTCGGCCGGTCTCAGTCGGAATAGGCGCCCGGCGAAGGGACCGGGGTGGGCGCCGGAGGCGCCAAGCCCCGCGCCGCCCGCGGGCGCAGGGCGCGCGCCCGGACCGCTTTGACGACCTCGACGGTAACAAGGGAAAGCGCGGAGACGCCGAGCACAAGGCCCCAGTCGGCCGCCGTCAAAGGCGCGGTATGGAAGGCCGCGTTGAGCGCCGGCAGGACCACCACAGCGACCTGGAGGGCCGCCGAGGTTGCGATGGCGACGAGGAGGGCGCGGTTCGAGGTGAGGCTCACCGTCCACAGGGGCAACCGGGGCGAGCGGACGGCGACGACGAAGAAGAGCTCGGAAAAGACGATCGTCGTGAAGGCGAGCGTCTGCGCCCGCGCCGGCTCCGCGCCCTCGGCGGAGACGAGCGCGAAGACGGCGAGGGTGCCCGCCGTCATGACCGCGGCGACAAGCACGAGGAGGAAGAGGAGGTCGCGCGTGAGCACGCCCTCGCGCGCGGGCCGCGGCGGGTGGTCCATCAAGTCGTGCGCGTGGGGGTCGACGGCAAGCGCAAGGGCGGGCAGCCCGTCGGTCAACAGGTTGATCCAAAGCAGCTGGGCGGGGATGAGGAAGGGCAGGTACCTTGCGTCGGCGACAAAGAGGGTCGCCAGGAACATGATCGCGACCTCCGCCGCGTTCGACGCGAGCATATAGGTCACGAACTTGCGGATGTTCTCGAAGATCCCGCGGCCCTCCTCGATCGCCGCCACGATCGTCGAGAAATTGTCGTCGAGGAGGACCATGTCCGAGCTCTCTTTGGCAAGCTGTGTACCCGTGATGCCCATCGCGACGCCGATGTCCGCGCGCTTCAGCGCCGGCGCGTCGTTCACGCCGTCGCCCGTGACGGCCACCACGTGGCCGCGCTTGCGCCATGCCTCCACGATGCGCATCTTGTGCCGAGGCGAGACCCGGGCGAAAACCCGGGTTGTCTCGACGGCGCGTTCGAAGGCGGCCTCGTCCATCGCGTCGATCTCCTCGCCGGTGAGGCCCTCGTCGTGGGGCTCGATCAGCCCGAGCTCGCGGGCCACCGCGAGGGCCGTGAGCTTGTGGTCGCCGGTCAGCATCACGACCTGGATCCCTGCGTGACGCGCCCGCGCGACGGCATCGGCCGCCTCCGGGCGCGGCTCGTCCATCATCCCGACCAGCCCGAGGAAGGTGAGGTCGGCCATCATGTGGGTTTCGTCCATCGGCGGCACCGGCCCCTCAAACGGCCGTCGCGCGAGACCCAGCACGCGAAGCGCGCCGGAAGCCATTCGCCGGTTCTCCCCTAGGACCTCGGCGCGGTCGCTGTCCGTGAGCACGCGGACCTCGCCCTCGTCCAGGATCTTCGTGCAGGAGGCAAGGACGCGTTCGGGCGCGCCCTTCACCGCAAGGAAGGGGGCCCACAGAGGCTCGATGAGGAGGTGTCGCGCCTTCTCCTGCGTCGCAAGGACGTGGGCGATCCGGCTCTCGGGGACCGCCGCGTGGAGCGTGGCCATGAACTTGCGCTCGCTCGTGAAGGGGATCTCGCCGACCCGGGGGTGGACGCGCTCGAGGGCCTCGCGGTCGAGCCCCACTTCGCCGGCGGCCACCGCGATCGCGCCCTCCGTGGGGTCGCCGAGGTAGACGTAGCGCCCCTCCCGGCACGTGAGCTGGACGTCGTTGCACAGGAGCCCCACGGCGAGCGCCTCGGAAAGTTCGAAGTGCGCCTTCGGGTCGACGACCTCGCCCGCGACCTTGACCTCGCCGCCCCCATGGAGTTCGAAGGTCTCGCCGCCCGCGGCAAGCTCCCGGACGTGCATCTCGTCCTTCGTTAGCGTGCCGGTCTTGTCCGTGCAGATGACCGAGGCCGAGCCGAGCGCCTCGACCGCCGGCAGGCGGCGCACAAGCGCGCGCTTCTTCAGCATCCGCTGGAGGCCGATCGCGAGCGAGATGGTTACGACGGCCGGGAGGCCTTCGGGGATCGCGGCCACCGCAAGGCCGACCGCCGTGAGGAAGAGGAGCTCGATGTTGTGCTGACCCCGCAGGAACCCCGCCGCAGCGATGACCGCGACCAGCACCAGGATTGCAAGGCCTGCCCGGCGCCCCAGCTTATCGAGCGCCTTGGCAAGCGGCGTGGCTTCCTCCTGCGCGCCGAGCACCATCCCCGCAATCGCGCCGAGCTCCGTCCGCATCCCCGTCTCGACGACGAGCGCCGTGGCGCGCCCCGAGGCCACGCTCGTGCCGAGGAAAACCATGTTACGCCGCTCGGCAAGGGGCGTTTTCTCCGGCACCGGCCCGATGGCCTTCAGGCACGACGAGGACTCGCCCGTGAGCGACGCCTCGACCGCTTCGAACGCGGAGGCCTGGATCACGCGCGCATCGGCCGGCACGATGTCGCCGGCCACAAGCTGGATCACATCGCCCGGGACGAGGTCGCGAGAGGGCACGTGACCGAACTTGCCGCCGCGCAGGGCCTTGGCGCTTGGCGCGGCGAGCGCGCGCAGCGCCTCGAGCGAGCGCTCCGCGCGGTACTCTTGGACGAACCCCAAGACGGCGTTCATCGTAAGGATCGCGCCGATGAGGGCGGCGTCGTAAAGGTCCGTGACGTCCCCGCTTGCCACGCCGAGGTAGGCGGAGACAACCGCGGCAGCCAGGAGCACCACCACGAGCACGTTCG
>JBGPNV010000265.1:0-3717 GCA_041487695.1 Thermoplasmata archaeon
CGGTCATGGACTTCGCGCCCGACCACGACGCGCCAAGGGCGGCGGCAAGCGCCGCCATCTCGTCTTCCATCTCGAGGAAGGTCCCGCCAAGCTCCGGCAGGCGGCGCGCGATGCGCTCGGAGATGTCCGTGGACGGGGTGATGGGGTAGCAGGCGAAGAACGAGCAGCCGGCGGCAAGGGCGCCTTCGGCGCAGGCGGCGTTGCCTGAGAGGAATTGGCGGCCCGAGCGTACGCGGGCGCCGTCGGCCGCGTGCTTCACTTTGCGCCCCCCTTGGCGATGGGCATCGAGAAGATCGCGTACTCGGGGCAGACGAGCGTGCAGAAGCCGCAGGCGACGCAGGCGTGCGCCTTGCCGGGCGCCACGTGCGGCGGGTGGTACCCCTTGCGGTTGAACCCGTCGGAAAGCTCGAGGACGTCGAGGGGGCAGAACTCGACGCAGAAGGAGCACCCCTTGCAGCGTTCCCGGACGACGAAGACCTGGCCTTCGCGCCGGCTCGCCTCATCAAGGTCGAGAGGGATGCGGTGGCTTTGGGATTTGGCGACGGTCGCAGAAACAGGAGAGTTCAAGCTGCCTAGACCCCACGCAGAACGCCTTCTGACCTCGATTAAGGGTGTAGCATTTACAGTAAGGCGACAACCGGGAAGCCGGCGTCTGGCCAGGGGGCGAAATCGACCCGTTTTGGGCCCGGGGATTCGGCTGCGCGAGGGGTCCTATTTTGCCCTTCATAAGCCCACGTGCTGGGAAAGGCGGCCAGCTCACGGGGTTTCGGGCCCGCCGGAGGGCCGCCGAGGGCTGCTGGAGCGCCTGCGCGACCCACCCTTTTTATGGGCTCCCTGGGTTCCCGGCGCGATGCCCTTTTTCCGGGGTTTCAAGCAGGTCGTGCTTGTCAAGCAGGTGCCTGACCTCACCTCCGGCCACGTGCCGATCAAGCCGGACGGGACGATCGACCGTTCGAAGGTCCGACCGATGTTCAACCCGTCGGACCTCTCCGCCCTGGAAGCCGCGCTCGACGTGAAGGACCGGATGGGGGGCATGATCTTCCCGCTGTCGATGGGCCCCCCGGACGCCGAGCAGGTGCTGAAGGACTGCTACAGGGCCGGCACGGACTACCACTACCTGCTCACCGACCGCAGGCTCGGCGGCTCGGACACGCTGGGTACCTCCTACGCGCTTGCCCAGGCCGTGCGCTACATCGAGGGCCAGTGGGGTCCGGTCGACGTCGTCCACGCGGGGATCAAGGCGCTCGACGGCGAGACGGGGCAGGTGGGCCCGCAGGTCGGGCGGTGGCTCAACCGGCCGTGCCTCCCCTACGTGGAAGAGGTGCTCGACATCGACCTTGGAAACGACAAGCCCTACCACGCCGAGCTCATCATCTCGGGCGGGACGGCCACGGTGCGCTCGCCGCTCCCCTGCGTCGTCGTGGACGCCCCGACGAAGTATTCGCTGCGCACCCCCTACGCCTCGAGGCTGCTCAACATGGGCGGTTTCAAGATGGAGATGCTCAACATCGACCAGATTGACTGCGTGGTCCCCTTCATCGGGGTCGACCTCTCGCCGACAAAGGTCTGGAAGTCGGAGCCGCAGACGAGTGCCGAGGGTTTCCGTGAGACGCGGTTCCTCACGCCCGACCAGATCCCCCAGCTTGTCGACAAGTGGGGGAAGATGGGGCTTTTCAAACAGGAGGCCTGAGGCTGAACTACGAACTCAACGGCTGGGGCATCGACGACGTGGAGGGCGTCTATGTCGTGGCCGAGCACTCCTTCGGGCACCTCGCGGACGTGACCCCGGAGCTCGTGGGGATCGGGCGCGACCTTGCCGACGAGCAAAAGGAGAAGCTCACGGTGCTGCTGCTCGGCTCGGGGATCGCGCACCACGCCAAGGCGCTCATCGAGTACGGGGCCGACCGCGTTGTCGTCGTCGACGACCCGCGGCTCAAGGACTGGGTCATCGAGCCGTACGGGCGGACGGTGGGTGCCTTCTGCCGCAAGGAGCCGCCGAGGTCGATCCTCCTCGGCGCCTCCACGGCCTCGAACCCGCTGGCATCCTGGATCGCGGCGGACCTCGTGACGGGGCTGGCCTCCGTGTGCACGGACCTGCGCATCGCGGATGTCGAGTACAGGCGCGTGGTGTTGAAGAAGCAGCTCCTGCAGAAGCGCCCGGACTTCAACGCGATCTACTTCTCGACGATCATCACGCCGGACTTCTACCCGCAGATGGCGACCGCAAGGCCGGGCGCGTTCCTGCCCAAGAAGCGCGACCCTACGCGCAGGGGCGAGGTCATCCCCTTCCCCGCGACCATCCACCCGAAGGACTTGGACGTCAAGGTCGAGCACGTCGAGATCGTGGAAAAGCACATCGACCTGAAGCTTGCCAAGTCGATCGTCTCCTTCGGGATGGGGATCAAGAGCAACCCGCGGCCGGCAATGAAGGCCGTCGAAGACCTCTGCGCGGAGTTTGAAAACTCCATGGTCGGCGCCACGCGCCTGGCCGTCGAGCACGGGTTCATCGCGCACGACCACCAGGTCGGCCTCACGGGGACGGTCGTGCGCCCCGACGCCTACATCACCTTCGGGATCAAGGGGGCGGTCCAGCACATCGTCGGGATGATGGGCGCGAAGTACGTGTTCGCCTGCAACATCGACAGGGCCGCGCCGATCGTGAACTATGCGGACGATGTGATCGTGGGCGACCTGCACGAGGTGCTCCCGAAGGTCCTCGCGGAAGTGCGAGCCTGGAAGGCGAAGCACGCGGCCAAGGCGCCGGTTACCGCGGCCGCACCCGCCCCTCAAGCGGCGGCGGCAAAGGGTTAGCCAAACCCCCCTTTCGGGAAACTCGATTAACTGGGGCCGCGTGCGCCGCGGCGGGAGCGTCCGATGGACTGCGCGATCGAGGCACGGGGCCTCAAGAAGCGGTATGCGGACTTCGTGGCGGTCGAGGACCTCACGGTCGCGATCCCGCGCGGCGAGGTGTTCGGGTTCCTGGGCCCCAATGGCGCCGGCAAGACCACATCGATCCGGATGATCGCGGGGCTCACGCGCCCGAGCGCGGGCGAGGTCTGGATCGAAGGGCACCGCGTCGACACGGGCGCGCGCGACCACCGGGGGCTCGTGGGGCTCTGCCCGCAGAACCTCGTCGTCTGGGAGCACCTCACCTGCCGGGAGAACCTGCTCTTCCTCGGGGATATGTACGCCGTCCCTCACGCGGAGAGCGTGAAGCGCGCGAAGGGGCTCCTCGAGCGCCTGCGGCTCGAGGAGAAGGCCGACCAACTCGCCGTGAAGCTCTCGGGGGGCATGAAGCGCAGGCTCAACCTCGCGCTCGCGCTCATCCACGACCCGCCGATCCTCGTCCTCGACGAGCCGTCGGCGGGCCTCGACCCGCAGTCGAGGATCGTGGTCCACGACTTCATCCAGGACCTCGCGGCCAAGGAAGGGAAGACCGTCATCCTCACGACGCACGAGATGGACGTCGCCGACCGCCTCTCGAAGAGGGTCGCGATCATGGACCGCGGGCGGCTCAAGGTTGTCGACACCCCCGAGCGCCTGAAGAACACGGTGGGCGAAGGCGACACGGTCGTCCTGCGCCTGCGGGACGGCGCGCGGGCGGAGGAGGCGGCGCGAGCCGCGGGAGCGGTCGAGGGGGTACGCGCGGCGGTGGCCGTGTCGAGGGAGGTGCGCTTCCAGGCGCTCAACGCGGTCGCGCGCCTCCGGGAGGTCTAC
>JBGPNV010000266.1:0-3705 GCA_041487695.1 Thermoplasmata archaeon
GAACTATATGGTCGGCGCGGGCGGCAAGCGTGTGCGCCCGGCGCTCGTGCTCCTCTCCTACCTCGCCGCCGACGGCGCCAAGGCCAGGCGGGCCGTCCCGGCGGCAGCCGCGATCGAGGTCATCCACACCGCGACCCTCATCCACGACGACATCTCCGACGCCTCGGAAAGGCGGCGCGGCCAACCCTCGGCGCACGTGAACTTCGGGATCGCGCGCTCGCTCATCGCGGCCGACTACCTCATGACGGCGGCTTTCAAGCTCGTCTCGAAGTACGGCGTCGAGTTCATCGCCACGGTCAACAACGCGTGCATGAACATGGCCGTCGGGGAAATCCAGGACCTGCGCAACACGGCGAACCCCAAGATGTCTGAGCAGGAGTACTTCGAGATCATCGAGCGCAAGACGGGCGCGCTCTTTGAGGCGGGCGTGAAGCTCGGCGTCATGATCGCCGGGGCGCCAAAGCCGGAGGTCGCGGCCTTCGGTCGGTACGGCCGCGAGGTAGGCATCGCCTTCCAGATCGTCGATGACGTGCTCGACATCTCGGCAAGCGCCAAGGCGATGGGGAAACCCGTAGGCAGAGACCTGCGCGAAGGGAAGGTGACCTTGCCCACGCTCCTTGCGCTGCAGAGGCTCAAGGGCAAGGACAAGGCGTTCCTCGAGGGCGTGATCGAGGCGCGCGGCGGCGCGCCCAGGGCGGCCGACATCGAGCGCGCGATGCGGGTCATCGGCAAGACGGGAGCGGAGGGCGACGCGCGCGAGGTCGCCCGGAGGCACACGGTCGCCGCGAAGAAGGCGCTGCGCGCCGTCGCGCCCTCACAGGCGCGCACGGAACTTTTCGAGTTTGCCGACGAGCTTGCGGAACGGGGGCATTAGGGCCATGGCTTCGGCGCAGGCGCCCCCCCAGCTGCTTGAGGACGCGGATGACACGGCCGACGAGGTCGAGGTGGCGCAGGGAGCCTGCACGCCCGAGGAGGTCGCTTCCTATTCGCACGGCTCGCCAAGCCCCAGCGACCTTGCCCGCGAGAAGTGGGACCTCATCGTCGTGGGCGCGGGGCCCGCCGGTTCTTCGGCCGCCTTCACAGCCGCCGAGCGCGGCCTGCGTGTGCTCGTGCTCGACAAGCGCACGGTGGTCGGCATGCCCTACCAGTGCGGCGAATACATGCCCACGAACGACGAGGTCAAGGCGCTCATGCCGGAGGTCCCGAACGTCGACGCGCTCTTCGACATCCCGGGCTGGATCAAGAAGCGCGAGTGGACGGTCACCCGGTGCATTTCGCCGAAGGCGCGCCACTACGACCTCCCGTTTGCGGGGTACTCCACTTCGCGCTCCGCCTTTGACCAGTTCCTCGCCACCCGCGCGATGAAGGCGGGCGCCGTGGTCGTCATGCGCCAGCGCGTCGTCGACGCGGGCGAGGGGTGGGTGGTGACCTATGGCGGGGCCAAGTTCGAGGCCCCCGTCATCCTCGGCGCGGACGGCCCACACTCCATCGTCCGGGAAAAGATGGGAATCGCGGCTCCCAAGGTGATCTGCCCCTGCACCTACTGGGACGTGAAGGGCGATTTCGAAGGCGTCGTCGACCTCTACTTCGGGTCCGTCGCGCCGGGCGGCTACGCCTGGATGATCCCTAAGAAGGACGGCGCCAACATCGGGCTCGGGGTGCAGCCGCAGATGGCGGGCAGGGTGAACCTGCGGCCGCTCATGGAGGCGTTTGCTACGCGCTACCCCGTGCGCGAGGTGTGCTCCACGGGCGGCGGGTGGGTGCCGGCCTCGGGGCCGATCCGCGAGACCGTGAAGGGCAGCACGATGCTCGCCGGCGACGCGGCAGGCATGGTCATGGCCTCGAACGGGGGCGGCGTGTGCGTCGCCATGATCTCGGGGGACATCGCCGGGACCGTTGCGGCCGACCACCTCGCTCGCGGCCGCCCGGTCGCCGACTACGAGAAGGACTGGCGAAGGCTCGCGGGCCCCACGCTCAAGTGGTCCCTCCACAGCAAGAGGCTCGCGGACATCTTCTTCCGGAACGACCGCACCTTAGAGTTCATCATGCGCGCGATGGGCACGCGGATGATGCTGAGGGCTTTGGCGTGCCGGCCGCTGCTCGGCGTGTACTAGGGCGCGCCGGCCTCATCCGGAAGCCGATGGGTTGATTTGCAAGGGGCCCCCGTGCCTCGGCCAAGGACATGAACAGCCCGCGCGCAGACAGGCCGCGGCTCGGGGTCCAACGCTGACGCCCGAGCCCCATAGGGTGGCGTGGAAGAGTCGCCACGAGGTTTCCGGTAGCTGTTTTTCTTCATGCGCGGGTGGCCTAGCCCGGATATGGCAGCAGATTCCTAATCTGCAGGTCGGGGGTTCGAATCCCCCCCCGCGCGCTCCCTTTTCCTTCGCTTGAATTGAGGCCGCCGCGTCCAAATCTCCCCCTCGGCACTTTTTTCGCCATGCCGTGCTACGGAAGACATGAATCACAGGGGCCGCCCGCCTCAGGCGGTGAGGTTGTGTCGGACAAGCACCGGGAGCGTGGAGTTTGCGGCCGCGTGTGTAAGCCAGAGCTGGGAGCCGCCGAGGACGGCCCGCAGCCCTGAGACGGCGAAAAAACTACCATCGGGCAGCATTTTGATGTGAACGTCCGGGCCCGGCAGGGAGGCCCCGCGCGCCAAAGAGCCGTTGAGCCCGTAGACATATACGAGGTTGCGGACGTCCGTGAGAGGGCGGAACGCGCCGCGTGAATACTCGTAGGCGCCCACTGCCGCGTAGAACCCCGCCTCGGTGCCGTCGGGGGATGTGTAGAGGTGCTCTTCGCTCACCGCCAACGCGTGCGTAGGGCCATGTTCAAGCGGGGTAGTGAACCGAGGTGAGCCATCGGACGGCTCATCGAAGGCAAGAAGCGCGTCGTAGGGCCCGCTAAAAACAAAGAGAGCGGCCCAAGAATAATTCCCACCTTCGGGGACACGCACCGTGCCGCTGCCCAATGAACGGTTGGTCTGAGCCGATTGATCCAAGAACGTGACTTCCCCGCCGGTTACGATCCCTATCAAGCGGCCTGCTGAATCGACTGATACCTGGCTTGCCGAGCGCGTAAGCGCAATTCGTGACCGAAGCGCGCCGCTGTCTAGCTCGCGTAGCTCCAGAGCAGGTGGCGCTTCTGTGGCGCCCACGAGGAGGCGCGCTCCTTCGGCTACCGCGAAACTCGTAAGGTTGCCGGAGAAGGGTATGGAGGCCTGGATTGTGCCATCGGGAGCCAACGCCTCCACTGACGAACCGCACCGCCGAAGGAGCGAATGGTTTGCGAGGAGCTCAAGCCCACCCTTCGGACAGCCTCCAGCGGCTGGCGGCCACGTTCCGTGAGTTATGGACCTTTCGTTTGAGAAATTCCACCAGTGAATTACCCCATCGCTGAAGATCGCGAAGACGACGTGCCATTCGACATCAATGACCGCGCGCAAAGGGAAAGGGCCTGTCGTGTTTACGTACGAGAAGATTTCGCGGAAGCCGGTGCCGCCTTCGAACTCCATTCGGTACGCGCCCGGCCCCGGCCCGGGGTCGGGCCCGCCAATGCATCCAGCCAGGATCGCCGCGAGGACAATGGTCATCGAGGCGATGGCCGTCCTGACGCGAACCATTGTGGATTCCTCCCTCGTCTCTTACAGGAACTGGATGTTGTAGATGATTTCGCCCGTACGGACGGCCAGCTGGAGCATGGACAGGA
>JBGPNV010000267.1:0-3698 GCA_041487695.1 Thermoplasmata archaeon
ATGCGGGCGGCTCGGACTCCAGCCGCACCGTCTTCCTCCCGCAGGGCGCGAACGTGACCTCCGCGAACCTGCAGGTCGCCGGTGAGGCGCTCGACTTGGGGCTTGCAGGGCCCGACACGCTGAACACGCAAATCGGGCAGAACAGCTTCCAGATCGACACGAGCGGGATGGCCGCGCCCTACCTGGCCGACATCGACAACGATGGCGACCTCGACCTCTTTGCCGGAGGCGGGAACACCTCGTCGTTCCAACCGCCCTTTGCCGGCGGCCCGCGCTTCTTCCGCAACATAGGGAACGCGTCGGCGTGGCAGTTCAGGGAGGAGCCGCAGGTGATGCGACGCGTCCAGCAAGGCTACGGGTTTGCCCCCGCGCTTGCCGACCTCAACGGCGACGGCCTTCTCGACCTGCTCACGGTCGGCGGCTTCTACCAAGGCTATGTGCGGTTCTATTGGAACAACGGCACGGCATCGAGCACGTCCTGGAACCGCAACGACTCCGTGTTCTCCGGCCTCACGGTCGACGGGTTCGCCCACGCGGCCTTTGCCGACCTCGACGGCGACGGCGACCAGGACCTCATCATCGGAAACCCGTCGGGGACGCTCTCGTACTACCGCAACACGGGCAACACGAGCTACCCCTCGTGGTCGTCCTCGAACCTCTTCGCGGGGGTGGGCGTGGGCGGCTATGCGGCACCCTCGTTTGGCGACTACGACGGCGACGGCGACCTCGACATGGCGGTTGGCAACGCCAGCTTCGACAGCACGGGCAACGCGGGCGCGACCGCGGTCAAGTACTTCGAAAACACCGGTAGCGCGTCCTCCCCCTCCTTTTCGCTCACGACGAAATTCGACAGCCTGCATGTCGGGGGGTCGTACACGAACACGGTCGCCGTCCCGGCGCTTGGCGACCTTGACGGCGACGGCGACTTGGACATGGTCGTCGGCGACTACAGCGGCCTCTACTTCGTCTACACGGGCACCCGCAGCCGGCCCTCGGCCGTTGCGCTCGACATCGGCGCCGACGGGACGAACGACTGGTCGATGGCGGGGGTGCTCGCGGGCTCGCTCACGGCAAGCGGGCTGGGGTCCGCCTTCCAGGCCGCGCTTGCGAGCACGCCGGCAAACCCGGCAGACGCCTGGGGCAACCGCATGGTGCCGGTGCGCCTCCGGGTGTCGAGCGCGACGGGGGGGCTCGTCTCGCTAGGTTCGATTGCGGTCACCTACTCGTACAGCGCGCCCTCGAGGGACTTCGCGCAGCTGCTCGAGCGCGCGCGCCAGGGGCTTGCCGCGGACGGCTCGGGCAATGTCCTTGTGGTCTTGCCGGTCTCCGCCCAATCGGCCGGCACGGTGACGCTCGAGGGACTCCAGCTTCTCCTCGACTTGCCGCCCACGGCCGTCGCGCCGGGCCTGCTCGAGGTGCCCGAGGACACGAAGGTCGACAACCTCCTCGACCTCTCGACGGTGTTTTCGGATGACTTCACCCCGGCAACGAGCCTTACCTTCCAGGTCACGGGCAACTCGGGAAACGGCACAATCGGCGTGACGATTTCCAGCGGGCGGTGGCTCGCCGTCGACGCGTTCACGGGTCCGGCAAACGACAACTGGAACGGGTACGTGAACGCGACGGTGTCGGCGACCGACGCGCGGGGCATGTCCGTGAGCGTGCCCGTGACGGTCTGGATCTCGCCCGTGAACGACGCGCCTGCGATCAGTGGCGTGGAGGACCGGTACTCGGTCGATGAAGACACGGTGTGGCAGCTGCGGCCCAACGGCACTGATGTGGACGGTGACGCGCTCACCTGGACGATCGGCGGCAAGCCCGCCTCAGCGAGCTTCGACAGCGCTACGGGCATCCTCACCTGGACACCGCGCCAGGCGGACGTGGGCTTCCACACGATTACGATCTACCTCTCCGACGGCCTCCTTTCCACGCAGCTCAGCATCACCATCCTCGTGGTCAACGTGAACGACCCGCCCTTCCTGCTCACGATCCCGAATCAGACCGTCGAGGAGGGCGTGGCAATCACGGTCGACCTGCTCCAGTACCTCGGCGACGAGGACGATGCGCCGAACACGCTCGTCGTCGTGGGCAGCTCGCCCCACACGAAGCAGTCGGGCTTTGTGCTCACGATCTTCTTCGAGAAGAACAGCGGCGTGGCCGTCGAACGCGTGCGCGTGACCGTCACGGACCCCTCGGGCGCCTCGGCCTCCGGCGTCTTCGTCGTGAGCGTGATCCCCACCGGCCCCGATATCCGAATCGTCGGCGTGCCCGACCTCCAAGTCGTCGAGAGCGTCCCCGAGACGATCGAGGTGGCGCCCTACATCTACAACGCGAAGAACTGGGCGAATGTCACGGTCGCGACCTCGTCCAGCCACGCCACGGTCTCCGGCACGAGGGTCACGTTCCTCTACCCCAAAGGGTTCCCCGCGGACAGCGAGCTTGTGAAGATCCTCGTCACGGAAGGGGAGTCGAGTTCCTCGTGGCCGATCACGATCACGATCATCCGGCTCGGGCAAGACCTCCTCATCGCGGACCTGCCGGACGTGGACGTGGCGGCCGACCAGGAGTTCCTGCTCGAGCTCTCCCCGTACATTCACAACGTCGTGAATTGGGCCGCCCTCGAAATCACCTCGAGCTCGCCGTACGCGACGGTCGTGGGGACCACTCTGCACCTCCTTTACCCGCGCAGCGCGGGCCTGAGCGCGGACTCCGTGACCCTCACGGTGCGCGAGGCGGCGAAGACCTCCGCGGACGCCTTCGGCGTGCACGTGCGGACCCTCGGGAAGTCGTTCTTCCTCGAATCGGTCCCGCCAATCACCGTCGTGGAGGGCCAGCCCTTCGTGCTCTTCCTCTCGTCGTTTGTCCACAACGCGGACCCCCTAAGCGATGTCGAGGTCTTCGTGGGCTCCGCCCACGCCACGGTCGAGGGCCTCACAGCCACATTCCTCTACCCGGTGGGCGGGGGCCTTGCCTCCGAACAGGTCGCAGTCCTTGCGCGGTTCCGCGGCGAGTCGTTCCAGACCGTCATCTCGGTGACCATCGTTTCGCTCGGCGGCGCTTTCACGCTCGCGGGGGTCCCGAATGTCGTCGTCTACGCCGGCACGCCCTACACGCTCTCGCTTGCGCCGTACCTCTTCAACATCCCCGGTGGACTGCCCGGCTCCGTCTCCGTCTCGGTAGATTCGCCCAACGTCAGCGTCGCCGCGGGCCCGCAGCTCACGTTCCTCTACGCGAAGGGCGCGCCGGCCGGCTACGAGTCGGTCACGATCCACGCGCTTGCGCCGGGCAACCACAGTTCGAGACAGACCATCACCCTGACGGTCAAAGCCGCGGGCACCAAGCTCGCGCTCGCGCCGGTCCCGGAAGTGCGCGTCACCGAGGACACCCCCTTCACCTTCGACGTCGCGCCCTTCATCTTGAACGCGCGCGGCGAGGTCACCCTGCTCGAGGATTCGGCCTTCGTGACGGCCGATGGCACCGTCCTCACCTTCACCTACCCCGGGGGGGTGCCCATCGATGAGGTCGTCGTGACCGTGAGCGCCGGCGGCCAGCTCGCGCAGGGCGCGATCCGCGTCGTCGTCGCCCAGCGCAACGACGCGCCGCAGCTCCTCCGGGCGCTCACGAACTTCTCCGTCCCCCCGGGCACGGAAGTCAGCTGGGACCTCACGGCCTTCTTCACCGACGAGGAAGACGCCGGG
>JBGPNV010000268.1:0-3691 GCA_041487695.1 Thermoplasmata archaeon
ATCCAAAGCCAAGGGACCCGCGCAACGAAGCGCCAGCCCGCGCGCGCTTCGTCGAGGAGCCGCGGGCGCTCCACGGGCACCGCGCCCTTCGGCGGCACGCGGATGAGGCCGAGGAGGGCGGCGCTCACCGCGAAGGTTAGGGCGTCGGCGATGAAGGCGCTCCAGGGGCCCCACCACGCGAGCAGGGCGCCGGCGGCCACGGCGCCGACCGTCGAGCTCGCAAGCGTCGTCCCCTGGAAGAGCGAGTTGGCAGCGCCGAGCATTTCCTTGGGCACCGTGTCGGGGAGGAAAGCCCCGGTCGCGGGGAAGGCGACGGCCTCGAAGGCGCCGAAGAGCACGGCAAGGACCAGCATGTGGGGCAGGGCAAGCGCGCCCGACAGCGCGACGAGCCCAGCGCCCCCAACGAGAAGGCCCTGCAGGACGTCGGAAGCGACCACCACGCGCTTGCGGGGCCAGCGGTCGACGAGGACGCCGCCGATGAGCGAGAAGACGACCTGCGAGGTGAGCGAGGCTGTAAGGACGAAGCCGATCTCAGCGGCGCCTCCGCCGAGCAAGATGACCTGCCAGGGAAGGGCGACCCAGAACATCGCGTCGCCGGACTTCGAGACGACCTGGCCGGCGAAGAAGCGCCGGAAGAGCGGGTGGGCAAGCGGCGTGAAGATCGCGTGCACGCGCGCGGGATGGCGGGCGCGACTAATGAGGGCTGGCGCTTCGCGCCAGAGGCCGCGGCGCGCCGCCAAACGGCGCTCAGGTCGTGATGACGAACTCGTTGCCGTCGGGGTCAGCGATGGTCGCGGTCCAGTCGCCCCAAGGCTGCTTAGCAGGCTTGTCCGTGATCCGGCCCCCCCGCTTCTTGATCGCGGCCGCGGCCTTGCGCGGGTCCTTGACCTTGAAGTAGACGCCGGAAACGGTGCCGGCCTTGCGGCCCGGCTCGCCCTTCCCCTGCTTGTGGATGCCGAGCCAGGGCCCCCGGGGGATCTCGTACACCGCGTACTCTTCCTCGTCGGAGGCGCGGAGTTCCTTGAGACCGAGGACGTCGCGGTAGAACGCGCGGGCCGTCTTGATGTTGCGGATGTGGACCCAAATGGCGTCGATTTTTTGGATTTCGGACTTCATTGTCTTTGCCTCTGGCCCACAACGGCGGCCGAAGATTAAGGGCTTTCTCGCGATACGCTCCCGAGATGCCGGGGCAGGGGGGGTGCGCCGTCCATAAGAGGGCGATTACGGGCGCGGCGGCTGGCCGGGCGGCGGCGGAGAGTTGGGCGGAGGCGCATACCCGGGCGGAGGCGCATACCCGGGCGGAGGCGGATAGCCGGGCGGCTGCGGCGGCGGCCACGCCTGGCCGCCGGCGAACCCGCCCTTCGACGCGCGGTGCTTCCGATAGTAAAAGACCAAGCGGATGGAGATGCTTGCGGCCAGGAGCGCGATCACGATCAGCTGGTACGACGGGATCCCCGCAACGGGTGTGGGCGCGCTGGCGAGGACGGTTCGGTTCCAGCCCGGATAGGCGCCGGAGGCGGCCGTGGTCCAGCCGCCCGTCGCATTGGGGTTCGAGGCCAGGAGCTCCGCATCGATGTGGTACGTGCCGCCCGCCGCCGAGGCCGGCACATTCACGGTAAAGGAAAACTCCGAGGAGGCGCTCGGCGCGATGTCGACGGGCAGTGCGGTGCCGGTGTGCTGGGGGTCCGCGGGCGTCGGCGGCTCGACCCAATTGGCCCAGAGGGTAAAGTCCGAGACGCGCATCGAGGCGTTCCCGACGTTGGTCACGCGGAGCGCAAACGTCCATGAAGCGCCGGGGTAGGGCGCCGACCAGACGGGGCTTGCCGTTGTACGCCAGGCGAGGGCTGGCGCGGAGGTGAACGCGAGGACGAGAAGGCACGCGACGCCCGCGGTGGCGTAGCGGGAGAGTACCAGTTCGCGCCGCCTCCGACGAGGGGGAGAGTAGTCGGCAGGGGTATTTGATGCTCGCGCCCGGGCCGGCACGATGCGGCGAACCCGCCGCGCAAGGTGGCGATTCCCCTCACGCGCTTGGTGCCGTGTCGGAAGGCGGATGGAGATACGCGTAGACCGCGCGGGCCACGGGCTCGGGGACGAGTGCGCGCCGTCCGATTTCCTCGACCGAGGACTTCGTCAGCTCGTCGAGCGAGGCGAACGCCTTCCAGATCTGCCGCGCCCGCGCCGGCCCCACACCCCTCACGCTCTCGAGCCCCGAGCGCTGCATCGACTCGCCCCGCCGCTGGCGGTGGTAGGTGATCGCGAAGCGGTGGGCTTCGTCGCGGACGCGCATGAGGAGCCGCAGGGCGGGGTCGGCCTCGTTGAGGTCGAGCACGCGGCCCGAGGGGAGGTAGATCTCCTCCTCTTTCTTGGCAAGGCCGACGGCCGAGAGTTCGAGCCCCACGTCCCGCGCAGCCTTCTGCGCCCAGTTGAGCTGCCCGCGCCCCCCGTCGATGAGGACGAGGTCGGGGAGCGGGAGCTCCTTGCGCAGGCTGCCGCCGTAGCGCCGGCCCACGACCTCGGCCATCGCCCCGAAGTCGTCGTTCTTGTCAACCTTCAGCTTGAACTTGCGGTAGTGCGACTTCTTCGGCAGCCCGTTTTCGAAGACGACCATCGAGGCGACGACCTCGTCGCCCGCGGTGTGCGAGATGTCGAAGCCCTCCACGCGGTAGACGGGGCGCTTCGCTTCGCAGACGGACTGCAGCTGCTTCGAGAGGTCGGCCTCGAGCACCCTCTCCTTCTTGAAGAGCTCGCGCTTGGCGGTCTGCACCGCGTTTTCGGCCGCGAGCGCCACGAGCCGCCGTGCGTGGCCCCGCTCTGGGTGGTGGACGCGGACGGGCTTGCCGCGCAGCGTTTCGAGGTACCCCTCCAACGCCTCGCGCCCCTCGAGCGCGAAAGGCACGAAGACCTCGCGCGGGACCTCCGCCGTTTCGTAGTACGAGGCCAGGACTTCTGCGAGCAGCTCCGGAGGCTCGCCGCCTTCGGCGTTGTCGAGAAGGAAGTGGCGGCGGTCGACGACGCCGCGCCCGCGCTCGCGGATGAGGAAGACGCAGGGGAGCCCTTCGGTGGTCACGCCGAAGTAGTCCGCGTCGGAGGGGCGCACGCCGCGCGCATCGACATCCTGCGCGACCGTCCGCTCGATCGCGCGAATCGTGTCCCGCAGCCGCGCGGCGCGCTCGAACTCCAGGCGGTCGGCGGCCCCGCTCATCTCCCGCTCGAGGTCCTTAAGGAGGCTCCGCCGCTCGCCGCGCAGGAACGAGGTCGCCTGGCGCACCTGCTCGCCGTACGCTTCCTTGGTCACCTTTTCGATGCAAGGCGCCGTGCAGAGTTTGATGTGGAAGGAGAGGCAGCCGCCTTTGATGAATTCGGGGCAGTCGCGGACCTGGAAGTGCTTGCGGACGAAGCCGATCGTCTGGCGCGCGTAGGCCGCGGACGCGAAGGGGCCGAAGGTGTGGCCGTCCGGCCGCTTGTCGCGAGAGAGGTGGATCCGAGGGAAGTCGTCCTTCGTGACGATGATGTAGGGGTAGTCCTTGTCGTCTTTGTAGTTCACATTGAACTTCGGCTGGAAGCGGCGGATCAGGTTGCGCTCGAGGAGGAGCGCCGACGACTCGTTCGGCGTGACGGTAAAGTCGATGTCGGCCGCCTGTCCGAGCATCCGGTCGCGCCGGTCGGGGCGGTTCGAGAGGTGCTGGAGCAC
>JBGPNV010000269.1:0-3666 GCA_041487695.1 Thermoplasmata archaeon
CCGCGGGTCGAGAACGTCGCGGAGCCCGTCGCCCAGCATGTTGAAGCCGAGAACATAGAGGAAAATGAATGCCCCAGGGTAGAGGACCGGCCACCAGGTCTGGCCCGTCGAGGCGCCAAGCTGCTGCTGGCCAACGTAGATGAGGCGGCCCCACTCCGCCGTGTTCGGCGTGACGAAGCTGAACCCGATGAACGACAGGCCCGCGGCCGTAAGGACGATCCCGCCGATGTCGAGCGTCGCCTGCACCATGAGCGGAGACACGGTGTTCGGGAAAATGTGTCGGAGAAGAATCGCCCCGGTCCGCGTGCCGCCCGCTCGCGCCGCCTCGACATAGAGGTTGGTCTTCACCGAGAGGGTGACGCCCCGGATGAGGCGGGCGTAACCCGGCCACGCCACGATCACGAGAGCGATGACGAGGTTGTCAAGGGTGGGGCCAAGGGAGACGATCACCACCATCGCAAGGATGAGCGAGGGTAGGCCGAAGAAGATGTCCGTGACGCGCATGAGCGCCTCGTCGATGAGGCGGCCGTAGTAGCCGGCGAGCAGCCCCAAGATCGCCCCCGCAATGATGGCGATGGCCACGACTTCAAGGCCAATTCGCATGGAGATGCGGGAGCCCCAGATCACCCCGTAGAACACATCTTTCCCGGACTCGGTCTGGCCCATGGGGTAGGCCGGGCGCGAATAGGTGGCTCCCGCGACGACCGCTTCCTGGTCGAGGGGGACGGGGAGGCTGCTTTCCCGGCCCGCCGCAGCGCCGTTCACGGTCCAGGGGACAACTTTCAGGGCGTCGCCCTGCTGGATGAACGCGCTGTTGCAAATGCGGATTTGGAGCACCTGGAGGCTCATCGTTTCGGCCGTTGGCGTGATCCGGACCGCCGCACGCGGCGAGAGCACGATGAGGTGCGTCGCCCTCTCGGCAGGCACGTGGACCCGCCATGTATACGCGGCGTCCACGCCGACCGCGGAGGCCTGGGCGCGCACGAGGTGGACGCCGGGCACGTCGAGCGGGAGGCGGTAGGCGAACCCCTGGCCGACCGGTTCGCCGTCCACGGACCACGTGACGGCCTCGCCCTGCGCCGGGCGCCCGCCCGTGAGGAAGACCTCGACATTGAACCATGCGTAGCGCCCCACGACGTCCTCGCTCACGGGCGGCAGGTAGAGCTCGGAGTCGGCGCCCCGCAGCGGGCCCGCGGCCGGCGCGACGATCCACGTCCAAGTCTCAGCGTCTGGGGCCGCCGGCGGGCACCAGGACTCCGACTCGTTCGTCGGCATTTCGAAGGGGTCTTGCGACCCCGCCCTCGGCGGCGCAAGCAGGGGAGCGAAAACCGCAAGGAGGACGAAAGCCGTGATGAGCACGAGCCCTGCCACCGCGATCGCGGATTTTCGGAAGGCATGCGCGGCGCGCCGGAATTCCTTCAGGCGCGGCGCAAGCTCGCGCGAGGCCCGGCTGAGCCAGTTCGATGGTACGTCCCCCGTCTCGCGCGCTCCGGCCATGGGGTTCACCTCACTCCAAACGGATGCGCGGGTCCAGGTACGCGTAAAGCACGTCGACGATGAGGTTGGCAAGCACATAGACGACCGAAATGACCGTGGCGAACCCCATCACCGGGGCAGTATCGCGCGTAACGGCCGCCAAAGTGGACCACCTCCCGACGCCTTCCCACGCGAAGACCGATTCGGTAAGGACGGCGCCGGCAAGCAGCGCGCCGAAGCTGAGGCCGATCACCGTGACGGTCGGGATCATGGCATTTCGCCGGGCGTGCCTTCGGATCACGAGGCGCTCCGGGACGCCCTTCGAACGGGCCGTGAGGACAAAGTCCTGGCGCAGGACCTCGAGCATCGAGGAGCGCATCATGCGGGTGATAATCGCCATGGAGATGTACGCGAGCGCGGTCGCGGGCATGATGATGTGGGCGATCAGGTCGACAAACGCCGTCCAGTCGCCAAGCAGGACGCTGTCGAGGATCAGCAGCCCCGTGGGTTGAAGCGAGGGGTCGACAAGGAAGGGGTGCGAGAAGGCGAGCGTGTCATCGTAGCGGTGCGCGAAGGGCAGTGCCGGCAGGCCCATCCGTCCGAGGGTGAACATGAGCAGCTGGAGCAGGAGGGCAAACCAGAAAACGGGAATCGAGACTCCAGATAGCGCGAACGTGCGCGATAGATGGTCGGGCAGGGTATCCTTGCGCGTGGCGGAGACCACCCCTAAAGGCACGGCCGCAACGACGGCAAGGAGCATGGCCACGACCGTGAGTTCGAACGTGGCCGGGAAGCGCTGCGCAAGGTCGGCGGCCACCGGGCGCTCGGAGCCGGCCGAGACGCCGAGGTCCCCGTGGAGCAGGCTCGACATGTAGAGCCCGTAGCGCACAACCACGGGGGCGTCGCACCCGTGCCGTTCGCGGACCTCGAGCTTCTCCTGCGGGGACATCCGCTCCTTGATGTAGATGGTGCACGGGTCGCCGCTCGCATTGATGAGGACGAACGTGATGAGCGTCACGCCGAGGATGACGGGGACAAGGAGGAGCAGCCGCCTCACGACGTACTGCCAGAGTTTCAACGCGATCCCCTCGCTACACCTCACTGTACGAAGGGCAGTATGAGCCCTTGGTTAACCGCGGAAAAAAAGGGGAAGCGGGGGCCCCCGCAAGGGGGCCCCCGGAGTTCGCTTGCGGCCTGGGGTCTTGTGCCTCGCTTGGCCCTCATGCCTTGTCGATCGAGGCCATGTTGCCGCCCAAGTCGTTGCCGCTCATCATCGGGTTGAAGAACCAGCCCGTGACCCACGTCTTCGACACATGGAAGTTCTTGGCTTCCGTCACGTAGAGGTAGACGTAGTCGTTGACGATCGAGTCCTGGATCTGCTGGTAGAGCCCCGCGCGCTCGGGCCCGTTCGGGATGGCCCCCGCTTGGGTGATCAGCGCGTCCACAGACGAGTTCGAGTAGC
Source organism: Thermoplasmata archaeon (assembly GCA_041487695.1). Taxonomy (GTDB): domain Archaea; phylum Thermoplasmatota; class DTKX01; order DTKX01; family DATEUP01; genus DATEUP01. The sequence goes on from JBGPNV010000269.1 coordinate 2,939, forward strand.
CCGTGAAGGCCGGGTAGGTCCCGCCGGTCTTGCAGAAGGGCACGACGTAGTCGTCCGGGTCGGCATAGTCAGGGCCCCAGCCGATGAAGAACACGCCGAGGGCGCCCGGCCGACCGGACGGCGTGTGGAGCGTAAGCCCCAGGTACACCGACCACTCGAAGCCGACCACGTTCAGGTGGATGTTCGGCCCCAGCGCTTCGACGCCGCGCTTGAGGTTCTCGGAGGCCTTCTGCCGGTTCGTGTTGCCTGCGTTGTAGCCGATCGTCAGGTTGAACCCTGTCGAGTAGCCGTTCGCCGCGACATAGGAACTCGCGTTGTAGGCCGTGCGAGCCGCGTCGAGGTCGTAGTTCGGCATCGCCTGCGCCGCGTTGTAGCCGTACATCCCCTTCGGGATGATCCCGGCCAGCCGGAACGCGAGGCCCTTCGCCACGTTCGTGATGTAGTCGCTGTAGTCGAACGCGAGCGAGAACGCCTTGCGCATGTTCACGTCCTGGAAGAAGTCCGAGGGGACGTTGTCCGGCGAGGGTACCGTGCCGATGTCGCCGCGCTGGGAGACGTTGATGTTGAAGTTGAACGCCCCCGTGAAGACGACCCAAGTCGACGCGCCCGACTCGATCTTGATCTTCTCCGCGCTGTTCGCCGCGACCGCTTGGATATCCGCGCGGTTGGCGCCGGGCACCGTGATGATGTCCGCGTCGCCCGAGCGCAGCTCAAGCAGCCGCGTCGAG
>JBGPNV010000270.1:0-3654 GCA_041487695.1 Thermoplasmata archaeon
GGTCGAAGGGCGCCTCGGAGGGGAACCCGAGCGAGCCGTCGGCGACCTCCACGCGGACCGTGTCGCCAAACCCCGCGCGTCGGAGGTTCTCGCGCGCCGTTTCCGCGAGCGGCGCGATCCGCTCCACGGAGAGGACGCGCCCGCCGGGTCGGACGAGCGAGGCAAGCACGGCCGCGTGCCACCCGCTGCCCCCGCCGACCTCGAGGACCCTCATCCCCGGTTTTGCGTCAAGGGCCTCGACCATGATTGCGACCATGTGCGGCGCGGAGATCGTCTGCTCATGGCCGATGGAGAGCGGCGTGTCCTCGTAGGCCGACCGCGCCTCCGACGGGGGGACGAAGCCCCGGCGGTCTGCCGCAAGGAAGGCGTTCTCGACCTCGGGGTGGGCAATAAGGCCCTCATCCTTGAGGGCCCGGACCAGCTCGCCCATTCCCGATACGCCCGAGGCGCGGCGCCAGCGAGCCACAAGGGGCGAAAGGCGCCTGCCGCGCGGAAAGCATTTCCCTAGCGCCCTGCAAGGGCCGCACCAACTGGCTCGTCCATCGAATCCACAACCCTTATAACGCTTCAACCGGTTGATCGACGAGCCTTTTCAAGGCCTTGTTTCACGGTGTGCCAGATATGCGGGTTCCTCGCGCGGCCGTGCTTGGGGGAGGCGCCCTCTTCGCGCTCCTTGCCGCTGCGGTTTTTGCCGGCGCCGTCCAGGCGGACGTAAGCGAGAGCCAGCGCGTGGACGCCGGGCCGCCCATCCAGGCGCGCGTGAACGAGCCCTTCGACGTTGTGCCGGCCGGCGTTTGGACGAACGCGACGATCGACGCCGTGCAGGTCTGGTGGGACCTCGACAACCGGACGGACACCAACCCCGTCGACGGGAACCCGACGAACGACCACGACAACTTCAACCAGACCTTCCAGCACCCCGGCCTCCCCTTGGTCCAAACGACCGCCTTCACGCTCTGGGTGAACTACTCGGACGGCCGGCTCATCAACAGTACGAGGATTGTGACGATCGTCGAGAACCAACCGCCCGTGATTAACGTGCCCCCGCCGCCGTCGGGCATCGTCGACGAGCCCATCGCCTTCATCGTGACGGTGAACGACCCCGATTCCATCGAGTCGACGCTCGTGTACTGCTGGGACTTTGACATTGGCACGGACTCGGGCACGGACGCCGTGCCGGACAATGACTGCGACTCGGTGGCCAAGACGAACATCACGAACATCTACCACTCGGAGGGCACCTACACCGCGAAGCTCACCGTGCGGGACGACTTTGGCGCCACGGCCGACGCGTTCATCACGGTGGTCGTTTCAAGGCCCCCCGGCGTCTGCGAGGTTGAGAAGGGGGACCTTGGGAATTACTTCACGCAAAATGTCACGATTCGAAAGCAGTGCTGGGTGTCCTATCGCTTCCATGTGACGGCGGGGCGGCTCTACCAGTACGACGTCGAGGTCTCCAACGAGGCGCCCGTTTACGTCATGGTGCAGGCCGACAAGCCCCAGTTCGACACCTACAAGCTGCGGTCGTCCCAGACCGCCTATATGTCGGAGTGGTCAACGGTGAACGCTCCGTCGAAGAGCATCCACCTGCAATTCCGGCCGTCGCAGGACGGGGACATCTACGTGACCGTGGACAACGGCTTCCTGTTCCAGTTAGGCTCCGGCCGCCAGGCCGACGCGGTCGTGACCGTCCAGGACGTCGACCGCAACAACCTGCTTGCCAACATCCCTGTGTGGGTGTGGATCGTGGCGGCGGCCGTGGGAATCGGGGTCGCCGGGATCTTCGTGGGCCGCGCGTACATCGCGGGGGCGGAAGTGCGCCGCGCGGAGCGCGAGAAGCAGGCCGTGGACCACGCGGAAAAGATGTCGGCGAAGAGCGAGCTCGACCAGTTCCTTGCAAACCCGGAGGCGGCGCTCCAGCGCAAGATGGCGCCGCCCGCACCGGCGGTGCCGCCACCGGGCGCCCAGCCGCAAAGGCCGGGACCCGGTGCGCCCGGTGCGGCGCCGGGCCCTAGGCCGGCGCCCCGCCCGGCAGGCCCTCAGCCCCCCGCGGGCTATGTACCGCCGCCCCCGGCCGCGCCAAGGCCCGCGCCGGCCGGGCCGACGGGCCCGCAGCCTCCGCCTTCCGGCGGCCCGCAGCCGCCGGGGGCGATCGCGTGCGCAAACTGCGGGCAGCCGACCGAACCCGGCTGGTCAGCCTGCCCCAACTGCGGCGCCGCGCTTTAGCGCGCTCTTTCGTCCCGCCTCAGACGGCGGGGGCTTTCGAGTGCGACCCCTGGCGGACGTCCACGGCGACGCCCGAAGCAAACTGCGGGATCTCGCGCGGCGCAAGCCGCATGCGCCCGACGGCCGCCAGCGCGCCGGCCTCGTCGAGGATGAGCACTTCGTCGCCGGGCCGCAACCCGGCGTCGCATGACCGTACGAACGGGGCAAAGACGTTCCGGCCCTGCGCGTTGAAGGCCGCCGTGTCCTGCGCCACCACGACACGGTGGCGGGGTGAGGGGAGCGCCGTCGCGAGGGCCTGCCCGCCCGCGAACGTGAGGGAAAAGAGGCCGTCGTGGGCGCGCAGCGAGAGCACGTGGCGCCCGTCGACCGTGACGGTCCGCACCTTACCCGTCCGCGCGGACCGCTCCACGCAGACTTCGTGGCCGCTAAGGATTGAGGCGGCCTCGGGGCCGAATTGGTAGCGCAGCGTCGCTTCGACCTGGGCAAGAGCGCGGCCGGCCTGAGTGAGGGGTGGCTCGCGGAAGGTGCGTCCAAGCGCCGCGCCCTCACCGGCCTCGAAGCGCAGCAGGCGGAGGTCAGGGGAACCGCGGGCGAACGCATCGGTCGCGCGCGCGACGGCGGCGGTTGACTCAGGGTCGAGGGTGGGGGGCGCGAGGTGCTGGGCAAAGGGGTAGACCTCCTCAAGGGCCTCGGGCACGGGCCCGAAGAGCGACTCAAAGAAGAGCGGGACATGGGCCTGCCGGCGAAGCGCCACGAGAGCGGCGGGCAGGCGCTTCGAGAAAGGCGTGCCCCTCGCGGCGACAAGGACCGCCTCGCCGCCCTGCGGCCGCTTCGCCCTTTCAAAGACCCGGCGCCTTGCAAGCTCGAGGGCCGGCAGGACCGACGAGGTCGTGTCGAAGTACCGCAGCGCCCGAGTGCGCGAGACGGGTTCGACCCCCTCGAGGAGGTCGGCGTGCTGCGCCACGCGGCGGACGGCCTCGAGCAGCCGGGGGTTCGCGCGAGCGCGGGCCTCGACCAGCTCGAAGATCGACTCCTCGCGGATCGCCTGGCGGACCTGCCGCATCTCGGAGGCCAGCACGTGCAGATTGTGCCCTGCAAGCGCAAGGTACCGCTCCTTCGGGGGTAGCGCGCGCAGGTCGGCCGGCGTGTGCTTGGAGCAGATGGGGCAGGGGCAGGGGTTCTCCTCGAGGTCGGCAAGCGACCGCGTGCCGTTCGGGTAGAGGAGTCGCCCATCGTGAGCATACTTCGCGTAGCTCGACGAGTCGAAGAGGTCGCAGCCCAGCCAGACGGCCATCGGGATGACGAGGGGGTGGCCCGCGCCAAAGAGGTGGACCGGCCGGCCGGCTGGCAGCGCGGCCTTGGCGGTCGCGATCACATCCGCAAGGAGGCTGTAGCGCTCCCCTTCCATGATGGGGACGACGCCGCCGA
>JBGPNV010000271.1:0-3620 GCA_041487695.1 Thermoplasmata archaeon
AGCGCTCGACCTTGTCCGTGAAGACCGGCAGCTGGAGGAGCAGGCACTGCTCGAGCCCGTCCACAAGGTGGGGGACCTCGTCGAAATCCGACAGCTTGTCTCCGTCAGAGTCCCTAAGGTTCGGGTTCGTCGTCTGCATCCCCGGCTTGGTCAGGTTGCGGTCCGTGAGGAGCTCGACCCCGTCCGAAAGGCCATCGAGGTCCGTGTCCGCGTTCGACGCATTCGTGTGGAAATGGTTGACCTCGTTCCAGTCGCAGAGGTTTGTGACCTCGTCGACGCCCTCGGGGAGCCATGTCGTGGGGTCCGTGCCTGGCAGCCCCGCCGTCGGCACCTTCCCGAACGGGCCGTCGTCGATCACGCCGTCGCCATCGTTGTCGACGTTGTCGTTTTGCATGAACTTCGCGTTGCCATTGTCGTCGATCCCGTTGATGACCTCATCGCAGGCGGGCGGGTCTCCGGAGGGCAGCACATTGTCCCCGTCGGTGTCCGCGCGCGTCGGGTCCGTCTTGTACAGGTAGACCTTCCCGTCAACGGAAACGTTCCAGGTTTTCGTGACCTCCTCAAAGTCCGTAAGCAGGTCGCCGTCCGTGTCGACCTTCCGGGGGTTCGTCCCATCGTAGAATTCCTGCAGGTTCGTGAGGCCGTCGGGCGTGATGACCCCGTGCGTGAGGTCCACATCGTCCTGCGCGTCGTTGCGGCAGGAATCGAGGCTGTAGGCGACCTCCCACCCATCGGGCATGCCGTCGTGGTCCGAGTCGGGCGCGCGCGGGTCAAGCCGGCACCCCGGGTTGATGTACTCAAAGTAGTTCGTGAGGTTGTCCGGCTCGATGTCCTGGAACTTGTCCGACGGGTCCAGCGGAAGCAGGTTGTTGTACGTTTCCCACCCGTCGTCCATCCCATCGCCGTCCGTGTCGAACTTGAGCGGGTCGGTCTTGAGGACGAGGACCTCCTGCATGTCGGCCGTGTTCCAGTCGGAGATGAGCGAGCCGGGCAAGGGCGGCGGGTACGTGTCATTGTCGCTGTCGGGCAGGTCGGGGCGGGTTCCCAGGAAGAACTCGTTGAGGTTCGTGCCGGCAAGGACGAAGTCGCCGGGCGCGACGTCCGACGGGACCTCGTGGACGACCGACCCGTTCACGTCGTGCAAGAGGCCCGCGATCACGTAGTCCGCCCACGTGATGCGGATCCCGTCGCCGTCGGGGTCTTCCGTGGCGTCCGACACGTTCACCGGGGAGAGGAAGAACTCCCAGACCCACGACTGTGTGCCGTTGCCCGTCACGGGGTGGCCCCGGCCATAGTGGGCCTCGAAGCCATCGGTCATCCCGTCGCCATCCGTGTCCCGGTTGAGGGGGTTCGCGCCCTCGAGGACGCCCGCCCCCTGGTAGTCGTGCCAGGTCTGGTACTCCTGGATGTTCGGGAAGGTCTCGCCGCCCCGGACTTCGAGCCACCAGCTCGTCACGTCGGCGGGGTCCACGTGGAAGAGGCCCTCGATGTTCACGAGTTCGCCCTCGATCCACCCGCCGGAAGGCTTCTGCTTCCAGGCCGAAAGCTGCGCCGGCCGGCTCGAGCCGGGGGTGAGCTCGACCTTGAGGAAGCAGTTCAGGTCGTCCTTCGGGGTGTAGACAACGCCTTGGTCCTCCTCGCGCGAGGTGACTTCCGTGATCCGCAGCTCGATCGCCGAGGTCGGGTTCGTCGACGGGTCGCCGTAGGTGCCGTTGTCCATCACCGCGACGCGGTCGAAGTGCAGGAGCTGGCCGTCGTACGCGAGCTGGTTCTGGTAGATCGGGCACACGCCAAGGAGCGTGTACTGGGACTTGGCCGGGATCGAGAGGTTCGCGCGCACGACCGAGTCCTGGAAGACGTCGATCTTGCCATTGTGGTTGAAGTCGTAGCCGTCGTTGTCCGGGTCCTCGTAGGCGTCGGTCGGGTCGACGGGGTCGATCACGAGCTCGCGGGTCTCGGCGTTTCGCGTGTCCTTGTACTGGACTTCCCAGGCGTCGGGCATACCGTCGCCGTCGGTGTCGGCCTTCGTCGTGTCCGTGCCATAGATGTAGTTCTCATCGATGTCGAAGAGGCCGTCATGGTCCGTGTCGACCCCCTCAATGTGGAGCGTGGGCGGGAGCTTCGCGATGGGCTCCTGCGCGATGGGCGCGTACCCGTGGGGAGCCTGGGAGGAGAGGAACGCCGAGGCCAGGATCGCCACAATCGAGACGGCCACGAGCAAGCCGATGAGGACGACTTCGAGGTTAAGCCTCGACAGGAAGCCCGGTTCGTCCGCCTTGGAGGGCGCCTCAGCGGCCTTTGCGCCCGCATTGGCGGCAGGTGTAGCCACGGATCTTCCCTCGCCGCGGTTGTAAGAAGTTTCGAACCCTCACAACTGCGATAGATACACCGCCAGCAGTCGGGCGGAGTACGCCAGGATCAAGACATCCATATATTAAGGCTTCGAGCGGCGCCACCTCCCTGCCAACAACGTGTTCACCCGAAGGGAACCGGCCGCACGGGGAGCCGTGCTTGTGCTAGTCGGCAGCCAACGCCGCGCGTGCCCGCCGGAAACGCTGCACGGCGGTCGCGTGGCCGAGGACCGCGAACACGCCGAGCAAACCTTGAATCAACGTGATGGTCGAAGGGAGGCCGTAGGCGTCGAGCCCGCCGGGCAGCCTCAAGGCGGAAGGGACACCGGCAAAGACCACGACCGCCGAAAGGAGCGGGACGAGCGTGAGGAGGATCAGGCGGTCGGCCCGGCCGAGGACGCCCTTGTAGTCGCGCCTGAGGCCGACCGCGGCCGCCTGTGTCCCCATGTAGCTTGTGAGGAAGACGCCCGTCACCGCGTAGAACCCCCACGTGAACCCGCCGAAGGCCGAGGCCGCGAGCCCCCCGATGATGAAGAGGTCCGCGTAGCGGTCGAGCGCGTGGTCGAGGAAGTCGCCGGCCTTTCCGGCCGTGCCGTTCCTGCGCGCGACCATCCCGTCGAGCGCGTCGAGAAGCGCGTTGCCGAGGACGAAGAGCGCGCCGAGGACGAGGAAGAGCGGCGCCTCCGGCGAGGCGCGGGTGTAGCACACGCCTGCAGCCCCGGCGCACACGAGGGACGCCCACGTCAGGCGGTCCGCACCGCCCTTGGCCAACCGGTCGGCAAGGGGGGCGAGCCACCTTTCGCCGACGCTGCGGTAGTCGTCTAGCACCAACGCGGCGCCTCCTCGAGGAAGTCGATCCGCCCCGCCAGGTCCCTTTGCCCCCGGCCCGCGAGGATGGCTGCGACGCGCTTTGCTGGGTCGCCTGCCCGTGCCCCTCGCGTGTCAAGCTCGTACACGCGCCTCCGGCCGAGCCGTTCGACCGCCTCGGTCACAATGACCCCGAGGGCCTCGGCGCAGGCGTTCTCCCGCACCTTGCGCTCGCTCCACCCCCGGCGCTTGAGCCGGCGCGCAAGCAGGCTGGGCGGGCAACGCAACACCACCGCAAGGTCCACGGTGAGGTGGTGCGCCAGGTGCCCTTCCAAGACGACGGGGCCCTCCCCTGCATCGAGGCGGCGCGCGACCCACCGGTCGAGCCTCTTCACGTCGACCTCGAGCGACCCGCGCCTGCGGTCCCTGCCCACCACCGCACCCCCGCGGCGCGCCTCCTCG
>JBGPNV010000272.1:0-3600 GCA_041487695.1 Thermoplasmata archaeon
ACGCCCCCGCCGCCACCAGCGAACAACACAACTTCGCCCCCGCCCTTCGTCATCACCGCAACAGTGTCGGACGACACGCCCTGCCAGTACACGACCGTGACCGTCCACGTCAATGCCCTAAGGGGGCCGACCGCGGTCGGGGGTGCGGCCGTGGACTCGACATGGCACTACAAGACGTCAACGCCAGCCGAATCCGGCACAACCGACGCCGGCGGCCATGTGGCGCTCGCGCGCTACATCAGCGGCGCCTCGGCGGGCTACCGGGTCGTCGTCGACGTGGTCGCCACCGCGGCGAGCGAGTCTTCCTCAGCCTCTACGAGCTTCACGCCGCAGGCCTGCTAGCGCGACATCGGCGCGACCGCACCAAGCACGGCCGCGCGAACGTACCCCGTTTTGTTCACAGTTTGGTGCACCATTCGATTCTCGTCCGAGAGCGCTTATCTCGGTACAAGCCCCAACCAGGACTATCCCCCGCGCGGCCGCGAAACCCTCCCCCTCTGGATCCCTCAACCCCCCAAATTCCGGAGGCCCTCCGTTTGAGGGAGGCCAATTCCGCCGGCCGCGCGCCGGGATCACTTGTTCTGCGAGGCTGCGAAGGGAAGGTAGGCCCGCAAGCGCGTGAGGCGTCCGTCGGCGCCCTGCACGTCTGCCTCGAGTACGCCCCCGGCGCGCTCGAAGGCGGCGCTTGAAAGCCGGAGGGGCTTGGCCACTTCCGCGAGGTCGGCGGCCCCGGGGCCCTCAAGGGTGATGCACGCGCCCTTACCGCCCCGCACCTCAGCCGGTTCGACGCGCATGGCGACGGGCGCGGCCCCCGGGCCCCCGCCCCGGGCAGCGCAAACGGCAACGAGGAGCTCGACGATCGCCTCGCGCACGAGGGCGGCGTGAGCGATTGGCCCCGTCACGCGGGAACTGCGCGTGAAGGGGACGGAGCGAGGCGCGAGCACAGGCTTTGCGCGCGCCAGGGCCTCTTCGAGGACTTCGTTTACGTCGCGGGCCTTGGGGCCACTCTCAAGGGCCCAAGCCGGCGCGCTTGTCGAACAGAGGTCGCCCAACAGGCCGAGCCGCCCCTGCGCCTCGGAAAGGGACGTGAGGGCTCCGCCGACGGCCGAGGGGTCGCCCGAGGTCAGGTGCGCGCGCGCGCCCACCACGAGGTGCTCGACCTGAAGGCGCAGGAGTTGGAGGAAGAGGTCCGCCTCGTCATTGTCGGCTTCGGGGGGGACGGCATCGACCTCGAGGCGGACGATCACATGGGAAACGGCTCCGTCGAACCCGGCGACGGGCTCGATGTCGGCTTGCGCGGAGACCGTCAGGGCGCGGGGCCCCTTGAACGCCATCCAACCGGACCACGGCTCGCCGAGCCGGACGAAATCAAGGGCGCGCCTCCACTCGTCGGCCCAACCAGGCGCCTCGGCAAAGGCCGCCGGGTCCTGACCCGTAAGCTCGTCAGGCGCCCGCCCAAGGAGCCGCTCGCAGGAGGCGTTCGCGACGCTCACGCGGCCCTCGCGGTCAAGGATCATGATCGGCTCGCGTCCGCCCGAAATCGCCGTTTTCTTGGCCGCGAGCCGCTCGCGCGCCTCGTCGGCGGCGCTAAGGTCGCTCGCCATGGCGAGGCGCACCTTGCGCCCGCCGAACCGGATGAGCCCAAAGGCCACTTCCGCCTGGAAGGCGCGCCCGTCGCGGCGCACCTGCCGGACCCGCGAAAGGACGACAAGGCGCCCGTCCTCGGGGCCGCCGTGCAGGGCCTCGGCGACCCGGGCCCAATCGTCGGGGTGCGTGAGCTGCCGGAGCGTGAGGTCCTCCATTTCGCCCCGGCGCCAGCCGTAGAGCCCGCCGGTAAGCCCGTTGGCGTCGAGGATGCGGTCCGTGTCGGGGTCCAAGATCCATAGAGGCACGGGCGCGTTGTCGAAAATCCGGCGGTAGCGCTCCTCGGCGTCCTGGGCGGCGCGGCGGGCTTCGACCCCGGCGGTCACCTCGAAGGCGACAGCCGAGAACCCCTGCACTTGGCCATCCGCACCCGCAAGCGGCACGAGGCTCGCGTCAAACCAGACGTCCTGGCCTTGGGCCGCGAAGAGGCGTACCTCGAGCCGGCCGTTCGGCCGCCCGGTCTCGGCGAGGTCGTCGGCCAGGGCGTCGAGAGCGGCCGCCGACTCGGGCGCCAGCACGTGGCGCCCGAATTCGGGGCGGTCGGCGATTTCGCGGTTGCCCCACCCGAGTAGCTCCCGGCCGTTCCCGCTGATGTACGTGACACCTTTGGTGCGAGCCCACTGGAGAAGGACGGCGCCGGAGCGCGCTACCAGCGAGAGGGCATCGACGGGCTCGAGAGGGCCGCCGAGCGGAGTTCCCAAGTCGGTCGCCCTGTTTCCTGTTCGGTCGGCGTGTCGGGCCATAGGCTCACGAAAGAAGCGTGACTTTCGGGGTATTTTACGCCCGGTGTCCTTTTTCCATTTCGGAAATTGAACGAAGCGCGGGGCGCCGGGCGCGCCGCGGCGGGAGGCCAGGCAGCACCCTACTCGTTCTTGAGCCCGCACGTTTCACAGAAGGTGGCGCTGAGCGGCGCGCCGCAGGCGCGGCAGTGGCGGGACGAACCCTGCGGCGCCGGCTCGGGGATCCCTGGAGCGGCTTCGACCGCACCCGCGCCGCCGCGGACTCCGGCAGGGGCAAGTTCGCCGACCTTCGTCGAGGTCCACCCGAGCATCTCGTGGTACACGTCCTCGAGCGCGTCGAGGCTCGCCTGCGTCTTTGGCAGGTAGCCCCCTTCGGCCACGAAGAGCGAGCGGTTCTCCTCCTCCACAATCCGGCGCACAGGCTGGGGCGTCTGCGCTTCCAGCCAACCATCGACCGGCAGGAGGGAGGCCTCCGCCGCCGCCCCGCGTGCGAGTATGTGCGCGCGCCCGCCGGCGACCATGACCATCAGGAAGCCGTGGCCGCCCTGACCGCGCGTGCAGTCGCTTTCGAAGACCTCGTGGTCCTTGGCCTTGTGGTCGAAAAGGACGCGGCCATTCTCGAAACGGCGCCCGCAGAACCCACAGTGCGGTGCGCCCCCCCAACCAGTCATTCGTCCCGGTTGGGCCCAGGGACGGGCGCGTTATTTGAAGGGGCGGTACGGTTATCATTTCCTCAGAATTTTGGAGGATTCTCGGCAAATTCGCATCGGGCAGGCCGCGTAGGGACGTCAATCCATCAGCGCGCTGAACTGGAGCCAGTTCGAGATCGACTGGGTGACGATCCCGGGCGCTTCGAGGGTCACGAGGTGGGAAGCCCCTTGGACGATTTGGAGGAAGGAGCCGGGAATAAGGTCGTGCATCTCCCGGGCAAGCTCCGGCGGGGTGATGGGGTCTTCCGCGCCGGCCATGACCAGGGCCGGCGCGCGAACGCCTTTCAAGGCCGGTCGAAAGTCGGGGCGGAGGGCCATCCCTTCCACGGCCCGCGCGCGGCCTTCGTCCGAGACGGAACCCATCGAGCGGCGCGCGGCCTGCCACACCTCCGGCCGAGAACGCAGGGTGTCCTGCGTGAGCACGCTGTCGCGGTAACCGTCGACGCGAACCCCGCCGCGGCGCAGCAACTCGGCCTGTTGGGGCCGCGCCGCCTTCTCCTTGGCCG
>JBGPNV010000273.1:0-3573 GCA_041487695.1 Thermoplasmata archaeon
ACGCACACGACCCCGCCCGTCCCGACCGCGGGGTCGAAGAAGGAGGACGCGTAGACCTTCACCCGGCGGCACTTTAGCGCCGCCCGCTCCGCTCTTCCGACAAGGTCGCGCCCCGCGACCTTCGAGACGGCCTTCGCGCCCCCCTCGAAGATCAGGTCCGCTTTCTTCACCGCCTCCGGCGAGAGCACCCAGCGTTCCCCCTGCACGTCGGCAAGGACATACTCGACCGAGGGGTCCACCCAGAGATTCGTGGCGCCGAACACCGTCTCGGGGCGAAGCGTCGCGCAAGGGAAGACCACGCCTTCGTCCGTGCGGAACTTGAGCGCCGTGAATGGGAGGACCTCCGCGTCGCCGCCCTTCGAGACGTCCGTCTCGGAGGCGTCGACCGCCACGGGCCCCGACACGGGGCAGAAGGGCGCGAAGTGGGGCTTCTGGACGAGCAGGCCGTTCTCGTTGAGCTTGCGGAACTGCCACTCGATGAAGCGGCCGTACGCGGCGTCCGTCGTCCTGCATAGGCGCGTGTAGTCGATCGAGAAGCCGAACTTGCGCCAGTAGCGCTCTTCGTAGACCTTGCTGAAGAACGAGACGACGAACGCCGGGTCCTTGAGGCGCCTGACCGTGGCCTCGTCCACGCCTTCCTCGCGCAGCGTGGCAAGCGCAGCCTCGTCGCCCCGCTCGACCTTGCGCGCATAGGAGACGGCGGGGATCCCCGAGGCGTGGAACCCTGCGGGGAAGAGGACGTTCTCCCCAAGCTGGCGGTGGTAGCGCGCAATCGCGTCGCAGTACGAGTAGCCGCGCATGTGGCCGACGTGGAGGAAGCCCGAGATTCCCGGGTACGCGAAGATGATGAAGAACTTGCGCCGGCCCTCTTCGCGCTTGGGCTCGAAGAGGCGCGCGGCGCCCCACTCGCGCTGCCAGCGCGCTTCGATGGCGAGGGGGTCATAGTCGTTCATGCAAGGCCGGCGCCAAGAAGACCGACGGTAGAAGAAGGTTGCTTTGCGCCCCGGATTGCGGGGCTTGAGTTGCCAACCGCAAGCGGTACACGCAAACGGTTATCGGCTAAGGGTGGGCTTTTCGGGGTCGGCCTTGCTCACCGACAAGACGGACGACGACGCGTACGTGTTCTGGTACGCGACGCCCTCCAAGGATTCCCACGCGGCCTACGGCACGCTCGTCTCCGGCTGGATCGCGGCCGGCGTCGTGCCCCGCCAGGGCACCCCGCTCGAGGTGGCTCGCCGAACGGCCGACGCGGCCGTGCAGGTGAAGCAGCACCCTCCGCCACGGACGGCGGAGGACGTTTCGAAAATCCTTGGCGAGTATGCGGACGGCGCGGTCCTCCAGTTGAGGGCACAGGCGGACCTCTACCTCGCGGGCGCGGTCGTGCGCGCGCGCATCGAGTTCGAGTACCTTGGCGAAGACGAACTTGCCCCGCCGCGCGTCGACCCGCGCCGCGACTTCATGCAGGGCGTGCTTTTCCTGCCCCAGTATTGGCGGGAGAAAGCCAAGGGCTACGAGGGCGGCGACCCGGGCGGGGCGGCCGCCCTCATCGAGGACTCCCTCTCCGGGAAATACGTTCGGGCGCTTGCCGAAAAGACCTCGCCCCTTGCCATGTACTCCGGGCCCGAGCACGACAACATACGGTGGCGCTTCACCGAAAGGGAGCTGCGCCAGCCCCTCGCGCCGCGCCTTTCGGAAATCTCGCGCTGCGCGACCTACCTTTCCCCCGCCCAGGTCGAGGCCCTTGGCGCGGCGCACGTCGAACGGCTCGTGCACGTCTTCGCCTGGCTCCACGCCCAGGAGCCTCGCCTCAAGCCCTTTTGCCTGCGCACGGAAAACGGCGGCGCAATCCTGTCGCGCTGGCCAGGCGCGCTCGACCGGGACCCGAAGTTCGCCTCCCTCCTTTCGGTGGAGGACCGGGAGGCCTTCGACCGCGTGCGGCGGGCGCTGCTCCCTGGCGCGCGCTAACCGACCTTCTCCCACTTCTCGAGTTCGAGCTGCTTCGAGAGCGTCGAGCCCCGGCGGATTTCCTCCCGCAGGCGGTTCTCCGTTTCGAACACATTCACCGCGCGGTTGGCAATTTCGACCGCGCGCTCCTGGGGGACGACCACCACCCCCGAGTCATCCCCCACAATCCAGTCGCCCGTGCGGACCGTCTGGCCCCCGCAGACAATCTCCGCGCCGATTTCCCCGTGTCCCTTGGGCTCGCCGGCGTTGGGCACCACGTGCCGTGCGAAGGCCAAGAAGCCCATCGAGCGGATGTCGGGGACATCGCGGACCGCCCCGTCGATCACGACGCCCGCAACCCCCTTTCGCTTGCACGACCACGACGCGAGCTCCCCCCAGACCGCCGTCTCACCGCTCTGCGCGTCGATCACGATGACCTCGCCGCGTTTCGCCACGTCGATCGCCTCGACCGGCTTGGCCCAATCGCCGTTCACGGTCCTTACCGTAACCGCGCGGCCCACCATCTTGAGGGGGCCCGCGTTCACCGGGTGAATCCCCTTCATCGCGCCCTTGCGGTGGTTCGCGTCCGTGATGTTCGGCGTCGAGGCCAGCGCGAAGGCCTCGAGGAGCTCACTCTGCGCGTACTTGCGGAAGAGTTTCGTCGGGAGCGCCTTGCCCGTCCTCAGCGCCCTAAGGATCTTCGCCGTCGCGGCTTTGGGGTCCTCCGCCTTCGTGATCGCCCCGCCGACGATGATGATCGTCGCGCCGGCCTTCGAGACCTCCGGTGCCGTCTCCGAGTTCAGGCCGCCAGCCGCCGCCACGGGGATCGAGACGGCCTCCGCGACGCGCCGCACCATCTTCACGGGGGAGAGCCCGACCATCTGCTCGTCGACCCCCACGTGGACGCTGACGTGGTGCACGCCCATCGCCTCGACCTCCTTCGCGCGCTTGACCTTGTCACCGATCCCCATGAGGTCGATCGCGATCATGCAGCCGTACTTTCGGCCCGCGCGCACGGCGTCGCGGATCGTCTCGTCGTGCGCGGAGCCGAGCACATGGACGACGCCCGCGCCCGCCTTTGCGGCGAGCTCGACCTCGCCGCCCCCCACATCCGCGGTCTTCATGTCGGCGACGACAACCTTGCCTTTGAGCGCCCTCTTGAAGGCGCGGACCGCCTCCATCCCTTCGCTCTTCAGCAGAGGGGTGCCGACCTCGAGCCACTGCGCGCCGCCTGCGGCCGCTTCCCGCGCGATCTGGAGCCCGCGCTTCAGCGTGGTCGTGTCGACGGCCACCTGGACGATGATCTCGCCCTCCGCGCCCTTTCGCGTTGTGGGCCCGCGCGCCAAGTCAATCCCTCCGGGGAATCGTGGGAATGGCGCCCTGCGGCCTCAAAAAGGCTTCTGCGGGCCGCCCGGGTTTCGCGGGGCCGCGGGGCCTTGGGCCGAGCGGGGCGCCCTTCCTCAGTCACCGCGCCACGAAGTAGAGCGGGCTCGTCACGAGCAGCGCCACCGCGAGGCCCACGAGCAGGTACACCATGAACGGCAGTTTCGAGGTTACGAAAACCTTCTCCACGCCGCTCCCCTTGAGGAACGCGAGGGCCTTCGCCTGCTCGCCGTCGGAGTGGGCGCC
>JBGPNV010000274.1:0-3568 GCA_041487695.1 Thermoplasmata archaeon
AAGTCCCAGGGGCTCCAGCACATGCTCGCGCTCGAGCGGCCCCCGCGGCTCGAGTACCTCTACCTTGCAAGCCCGCACGGGACCGAGATGGCTTCCGCCGCGCGAGCGCAGGCCGCCCTCGACCGGGACATTTTCCTCTCCATGCTCTCGGCCGTCGAGAGCTTCGTGAGCGATTCGCTCTCGGGCCTCGGGCAGGCGCCGGGCCGTTCGCTGAACGCGCTGGGGTTCGGCGAATGGCGCATCATCATCCTGCGGAGGCCGTTCGGGAGCCTCGTCGCGGTGCTAAGGGGCACGGAATCCGAGCCCCTCGTGGGCGCGCTCGAGGAAGCCCTCGACACGCTCGAGGCGCGCCACGGGAAGGCGCTTGAGGGGTGGGACGGGAACCGCTCGGAGGCACGGGCGTTTGCCGAGCCGCTCCACCGCCTCTTCGAGTCGGGGCGCTTCGACGGCGCGGAAGAGGCTGTCGACCCCAAGGACCGCAAGTTCCTCGTGCTCGAGGGGCTCGCGCGCGGGCTCGCGCGGGAGGCCACGCGGCACCCCGTGGCGCTCTTCCTCGACGACCTGCACCTTGCCGACTCCGCGACAATCTCCGCGTTCCAGTACCTCGCCCGGTCGAACCGCCGCACGCCCCTCCTGCTGCTCGCGACCTACCGCTCGGACGAGCTGCTTGGGCCCAAAGGCTCGCGCCACCCTCTTGCGGCGGCCAAGAGCGCGCTCTCGCAGGAGGCGGTGCTTGACGAGATCCTGGTCGGGCCCTTTGACGAGGCGGCCCTGCGGCAGCTCGCGGAAGAGCAGCTCGCCGTCAAGGACCTCGACGGCGGACTCGTCGCCGCTCTCTTTGCCGAGACCCGCGGCGCCCCCTTTTTCGCGATCGAGGTCCTGCGCTACCTCCTTGCGGAGGGGCGGCTCGAGCGCATGGGGGGGCGCGCCCGACTGAAGGGCGCGATCGAGGGCGGGGCCATGCCCGCGCACCTGCGCGACGCCGTGCGCCACCGCCTGCAAAAGGTCCCGCGGGAGGAGCGCGACATCCTCGAGTGCGCCGCCGTCGACGGCGAGGTGTTCGACCCCGGCCGCGTGGCGCGCGCACTCGGGATGAAGAAGCTCGCGGTCGTGCGCGCGCTGCGCAACCTCGAAGAGGACCACCACCTCGTGTCGCTGCGCGGCGAGGGCGCGGCCTTCGAGCACGCGCGGGTGCGCGAGGTCGTCTACGAGGGGATCCACGCGGACCTGCGGCGCGCGTACCACGCCGCGATCGCCGAGTGCGCCCTCGAGGAGGCCGAGGCCGAGGGGCGTGACAACATGGAGACGGTGGCATTCCACTTCTCGCGCGCGAAGGACCCCCGCGCGCGGCCCTACCTCCTCAAGGCCGCCGAGCGAGCGGCCGGCGCCTCCTCGCACCTCGAGGCCGCCGACTGGTACGAGCGCTACTTCGAACTCGCGCCCGAGGACACGCGCGAGGTCGTCCTCGCGGGGTTCGCGAACGCCCTCCTGCTTGGCGGCAAGTTCGAGCGCGCCGCGCTCACGCTGCGCACGCTCGTCAAAGGCGCCCGCGATTCCCCCTCGCACTTCGCCTACCTGCTCAGCCTCGCGGAGGCGGTCGGGGAGGCGCGCGGCTTTGAACAAGCCGTCTCGATCTTCGACACCTACACGCCCGACCCGGGGGGCCTCGAATGGGCCCGCTGGGCGGTCAACCGCTCGCGCTACGCGCTGCGCGTCGGCGATGTGGACCGGGCGGAGAAGGACGTGAACGGCGCCCTCCCGATCCTGGAGGCCAAGGGCGGCACGGCCGCCGACCGTGCCGAGGCGCTCTCCGTCCTCGCGTTCATCGGGCAGGCCATCGGGGACTTCGACAGGAGCATCGAGTTCGGCAAGCGCGCGATCGCGGCCGTCGGCCCCGACTCGCCCGCGCTTGCCCAGTACTACAACACGGTGGGCGTGGGACAGGTCTCCCGCGGCCGCTACGCCGATGCCCACGAGACGCTCACGCGCGGGCTCGAGATCGCCGAGGCACGCAGCGACTTCCTGCGGGTCGCGCTCCTCTCGGCGAACCTCGGCTTCCTCGAGGTGCGCCGCGGCGACACGGCGGCGGCCCGCAACCACCTCGAGCGCGGGCTCAAGTGGGCCGAGCGCATCGACTCGCCCTCGCTCATGGGCACGGCCCTCGACCTCCTCGGCCTCTGCAGCCTGGAGGAAGGCAGCCACGAGGAGGCCGCCGCCTACTTCTCGCGAGCCGCCGGCCCTGCCGACACCGGCGGGGACAAGGGGCTCATGATCCAGCTCCGCCTCCACAGCGCCACGTTGGAGCTCGAGCGGGGCGACCCGGAGGAAGCCCTGCGCCTCGCCTTCGAGGCCTACGAGCTTTCGGCCACCGCGGGCAAGGCGCCCGAACAGGCGCTCGCGCGTGCGCTCATGTCGGGCGCGGCGGGCGTCCAAGGCGAGGTCGACGGCGCCGTAAAGGGGTTCGAGGACGCGGTGCGCGGGCTCAAGTTTTCCCCGGCCCAGTACGAGTTTGCCGAGTGCCTGCGCCTCTACGGGCAGTTCTTGCTCGACACCGGCCACGCCGAGGACTCCGCCTTGAAGCTCGCGCAAGCCCGCGAGGTCTTCCACGAACTGGGCGCACGCGCCCGCGTGGCGCGCCTCGACGAGCTCCTGCAGGCCGCCGGCGCGCCCCCGCCCCGCTCTACAGCACCCGCACGATGATCCGGTGCAGGATGTCGGCGGTCCGGTCCATCATCACGCCCGCGTCTTTCAGGTGGTGGTAGACCTCGCGCCTCCGCAGCGCGAGGTTCACGTTCGTCTCGTGGGCCACGTCGTGGAGGCAGTCGTAGTAGGTCTCCCGGGCCTTTTTCGTCGCGCCCCGCAAGCGCGGGACCTGCGCCTCGGAGAGCGCGGGGTCGTCGCCGAGGTGGTGGACCGCCGTGGCAAGCGCCTGCATGCCGTCGCGCAGCGCCTCGGCGAACCGGCCGTAGTGCGGCTGGGGCGGCAGCACCTCGAGCGCGGACGCTTCGTGGAGCGTGGCCCTCGCGTAGTCGAGCACCTGGTCGAGCTGCCTCGAGATGTCGTAGATGTCGCCGCGGTCGATGGGCGTCGAGAAGGCGTCGACGAGCAGCGCCTCCATCGCGCGCCGCGCGTCGTCGGCCTCGTGCTCCTTGTCAAGCACAAGGAGGCCGAGCCGGTCTTCGTTGCGCTCGAGCCAGTCGGCGAAGGCGAGCATGCCTTCGAGCGTGAGGGCCGCCTGTTTGTCGAGCATCGCGAAGAAGTCGCGGTCGACGGGGAAGAGGTTCGCGATCCACGTCCGCTTCGTCTTCTCGCCCGTGCCTTCCCCTCCTCAAAGCCCCGCGCCGAAGTGCAGGACGGCCATGATCGCCCCGGCGGCGCACGCCGACGCGGGGATGGTCGTACCCCATGCCTGCAAGATGTGTTTTGCCACGTCCCAGCGCACCGACGACACGCGCTCGGCGGCCCCGACGCCCATCACGCTGGCGGCCACGACGTGGGTCGTCGACACCGGGGCGCCAAAGTTCGTCGCGCCGAAGAGGACAGCCGCCGAGGCGATTTGGCTGTCGAG
>JBGPNV010000275.1:0-3541 GCA_041487695.1 Thermoplasmata archaeon
ATGCGCGGGGCTCCCGCCTTCCGATGGCAATCCAAAGGCCGGGGCCCGAGGGTCGCCACCTTGAGGTCCAGGGTGTCCGCGTCCCGCTCCTCATCTACGGCACGGCCTGGAAAGAAGAGGCGACAGCGCCTCTCACGCGGCTGGCGCTCAACGCGGGCTTCCGCGGCATCGATACGGCCAACCAGCGGCGCCACTACTTCGAGGAAGGCGTCGGGGGGGCGATCGGCTCCGCGATGGAGGCGGGCCTTCTCAAGCGGGACGACCTGTTCCTCCAAACCAAGTTCACTTTTGCCGAGGGGCAGGACCACCGGCTCCCCTACGAGCCGCGTGCACCGGTCGCGGCGCAGGTCGAGCAGTCGTTCGCAAGTTCCCTCGAGCACCTTGGCGTCGACCGCTTGGACGCCTACCTCCTCCACGGCCCGTCGAAGCGCGAAGGCCTCGGTGACAGGGACTGGGGCGCGTGGCGGGCCATGGAAGGACTTCAGCGCGCGGGCCGCACCAGGCTCATCGGAGTCTCGAACGTGACCGCCCGCCAGCTCGAAGAGCTCCACAAAGGCGCGACGGTGAAGCCGGCGCTCGTGCAGAACCGGTGCTTCACCCGGCCCCACGCCGACCGCGAGGTCCGCGCGTTTTGCAAGGAGCACGGCATTCTCTACGAGGGGTTCTCCCTGCTCACGGGGAGCCGCGGCCTGCTCGCCCAGCCGAGCGTCCAGGCGGCTGCGGACCGGACAGGGAAAACGCCCGCGCAGGTCGTGTTCCGGTTTTGTCTTGAAGGAGGCATGGTCGCGCGTACCGGCACGACCTCGCCGGCGCACATGCGGGAGGACCTCGGCGTCTTCGCGTTCGCCCTCGAGGCGGGCGAGGTGCGTGCGATCGAGAATTTGCTCGGCGAGTAGGCCGTCTTTCGAACGCGCAGGGGCCCGACGGACCGCCTCACTTTGAAGGACGAATCACCGCGCCGACCTCCGTAACGAATAAGAGCCCAACGCGTGATTTGCAGCGAGAGGACCGGCTCCCCTGGACCGCGCCGGCCAGGCCGGGCTTTCGCCCCCCAACTCCTGAAAGGAGCCAAGCGATGGTAGACTACAATACCGCGAATGCAAGGCTCACACAGCTAGCGACATTCATGGGTGGCCTTTCCTTCATCGGCATGATTCTCTCCGTCAGCATCATGACGGGGAAGCCGAGGGATCAGACAGATGCTTTGCTGGTCGCAGAGTCCGTGAACGTGACCTTCCTGCTCGCTGCGATCGTGCTTTTCCTTACGAGCGCCGTTGTCTTGACCTCGGCCTACTTTGAGGCGGGGGTCCCGCTTGAGGTCGGCGTGAGGCGCGCCCGCCGTCTGAACGTGGGCGGAACGGTGCTTACGTTTTGGGCGATCTCAGGCCTCATGCTCGTTGCGTTCAATTTTTCGGCCCAGGCGATCTTCCTTGCCGCCGCAGCCATTGTCGCTCCGATCGCGTTCGTGCTCCTGCGGTGGAAACAAAGGATTGCCTTGTAGCGTCGACGGCGGCTTGCCGCCCACGGGAAACCTAGTTGAGGAAGGGCACGGTTAGCCGGGCAGGGACGGCGTGGCTCAGGCGGACCCCCCAACGCTGCGGATTGCCTCCCCGGATGGCACGCACATTGCCGTGTGGCGCACGGTGTACGTGGCGGGCTAAAATTGATCAAAAGTGGCGGCTTAATTTTGACCACCCCCCCTCCTACCCTCCCTCCTCAAGAGGAGGACGTGGGAGTGCTTCGACTGGACGATTGGCAGGCCATCCGTGAGCTGGCCAAGCAGGGCTTAACGATCAGCGCCATTGTGAAAGTGACCGGGTTCAGCAGGAATACGGTCAAGAAGCACCTGCGCAGCGCGCCGCCGGCGCCCGCGACGCGGGAGCGCCACAAGGCGCTCCCGCTCGACCCCTTCCGCGACCACATCCGATCCCGGCTCGCCGACTACGACCTCACGGCCCAGCGTCTCTTCCGCGAGATCCAGGGCCTCGGGTATGCCGGCGGCTACACCGCCGTGAAGGACTTCGTACGGTCCATCCGCTCGGACCGGAAGATCCGCGCGGTCTACCGCTTCGAGACGCCGCCGGGCGAGCAAGCCCAGGTGGACATGGCCCACACGGGGATGATGATGGTGGACGGCCGCCCTCGACGCGTCTACGCGTTCGTGATGGTTCTCGGCTACTCCCGATTCCGCTTTGTGTTCTTCACGACGGAGGCGGACGCCGCCGCCTTCATCCGCTTCCACCTCGAGGCCTTCGCGTACTTCGGCGGGGTGCCGAAGACGTGCCTCTACGACAACACGAAGACGGTCGTGCTCGAGCGCGGGTCGGGGCCCGACGAGCGTCAGTGGAACGCGCTCTTCAGGGACTTCTTCACGACGCTCGGCTTCCGCCCTCACCTCTGCGCGCCCTACCGCGCGCAGACGAAGGGGAAGGTCGAGCGGAGCATCCGATTCCTTCGAGACGACTTCCTCGAAGGACGCGAGTTCTCGTCGGTCGAGCAGATGAACGTCGAGGTCCAGGCGTGGCTGCACGAGGTCAACCACGTGCGCCCCAACGCGACCACGGGGAGGATCCCAGCGGAGTTGCTCGCGGAGGAGGGGCTCACGCCCCTCGACGCGAGCCGGCCCTACGTGATCTCGCAGGCCTTCCCGCGCCGCGTGAACGCGGAGAGCCTCTTGCACTTCCAGGGGAGCCGCTACTCGGTTCCTTGGCGGTTCGCGGGCCGTGAGGCGGTGGTCCGCCTCACGGGCAAGGCGATCACGATCGAGGTGGCGGGCGAGGTGGTCGCCCGCCACGAGCAGAGAGCTGGCAGCGGCCACACGGTCAAGCTGAAGGAGCACTACGAGGGGTTGCTGCAGGCCATCCGGTCGACGAACCGCGGCGAGGAGCAGTGGAGGACGATCCAGAACATGCTCGAGGCGGTCGCGCAGCGACCGCTCGAGGAGTACGATTTCCTTCTCGACGAGGTGGTCCGATGACCGTCGCGTACGAGCGCCTTCACGGGAACCTGAAGACGCTGAAGCTCCACACGGTTGAGTCCGTCGTCGACGGGTACCTCGAGTCGACGTCGGCGAAGGGGAAGAGTGTGCTTGAGGTCCTCGACTACCTGTTCGACCAGGAAGCGAAAGCGCGGAACGTGACGCTGGCCGAGTCGCGCGCGCGGCTTGCGCGCTTCCCGGCGCGCAAGACGATCGAGGATTTCGACTTCGAGTTCCAGCCGTCGGTCGACAAGACGGTGGTGCGGGAGCTCGCAACGTTGCGGTTCATCCACAACGCGGAGAACGTGCTGCTCGTGGGCCCGCCGGGGACTGGCAAGACGCACCTTGCGATCGCCTTGGGGGTCGAGGCGGCCAAGTCCGGGCTGAGCGTGTACTTTTCGACCGTGTTCGACGCCATGAACCGCCTGAAGAAGGCGGAGGTCCGCGGCACGTTCGACATCGCGATGAGGAGCCTCGTGCAGCCCAAGCTGCTGATCCTGGACGAGATCGGGTACCTGCCGATGGATCGGGAGAGCGCGCACCTGTTCTTCCGCGTGGTGAGCG
>JBGPNV010000276.1:0-3536 GCA_041487695.1 Thermoplasmata archaeon
GTCCCGTGGCCTCGGGTGCGGCCACCCGGCCGCCCGCGCGCTGCCCGAAGTGTGACTCCCCGCAGGTCTCGTACCTGCTGCACCCCGAGCGGCAGGTCGTCTGCGCGAACTGCGGTTCGAAGTCCCCTTTCTGAGGCGCTAGAGGAGCGGCGCGGCACAGGGCATCAAGCGCGCGATCTCGAGTTCGTGGCGCCATCGGACCTGGCAGGCGCACGAGAGCGCTTCGAACCGCGCCCGGTCCTGGTCGGCCGAGACCTTGGCGATTGCGTCGAGCACGCGGCCGTCGCATTCGCCGCAGTTCGAGGCACCGCGCGAGGTCGACGCGCCCGTGGGCGCGCTCATCAGGCGCGCGCCCTTCCCCATCCTCGGGACCGCCCGCCGCATGACCTCGACGACGCTCCACAACCACGGCGGGCGGTAGGCTCCCTGGTAGAAGAGGCGTTCAACGAGCGTGCCCTTGTGGATGTTCATGGGGTTTAGCGAGACGGTGTCCGAAAAGGCGCCCGCAAAGACCGCCGCGGCCGTGGCGTCGTCGATCGCTTGTCCCTCAGTCATGAAAGGGGGCTTCAGCAAGAGGTAGCTCTTCACGCGCGCCCCGTACTCGCGGGCGCGGAGCGCACCCGCCCGGTTCTCCCCCGCCGTGTTCCCCTTGTTCACCGTCTCCTCGAGCACCCTGTCGTTGGCGCTCTCGAGCCCGAAGGCGATCTCGAACTCCACGCCGCGGCCAAGCAGGGGCTTCACACGGTCCTCGGTCACGAACTCGGGGCGCGATTCGACGAGGAGCCGCTTGAACTGGGTGGCCGCGAGGTCGACGATGGCAAGCTGGGCGCTCCTTTGGATCTCGCGTTCGTCGAGGAAGTTGCCCGACGTGTAGATCTTGAGCGTGTAGGCGCCCTCGGGCTTGCGCTCGAGCGCCCGTCGGATCTGCTCGATGTAGGCTTCCGCGGGAGGCCGCTTGGGGAGAGTCTCGGTGTAGTAGCCGCACATCGAGCAGCCCGCGCTCTTTTCGTAGATGCACCCGAGGGAGTTCATCACGACGACCTGCGCGACGGCAGGCTTGCCGTCCACGACATCGGCCTCCTGCCACGTGGAAAGGAACTGCTCCGGCGCCTTGGGGCTCCTTACCTTGATCTTGGTCCCCACGACCGCGCGCATGATCGTCAAGCGTGGGACCCCCCTATCTTGTGGCGCACGTCCACGGCCACGCCGCGGCGCATGGCGAGCATCTCGCCTGCGGCCATGCGCGCAAAGCCCGCGGCAACGACCTTGCCGCCCTGGAGGACGGCAACGCTGTCGCCCGACCGGACTTCGCCGTCCACCGCCGTCACCCCAACGGCGAAGATGTCGCCCTTCAAGGGGAAATCGCCGACCGTCACCCGGTAGGCGCCCGCGGAAGCGACACGGGTGGCGCCCTCGAGCGTGAGGGCCAAGCGTCCCCGGTCGGGCACATGCTGGGCGAGCTGGTTGGCGCCCTCGACAACCTTGTTCCACGGCCAGCGCCCGCGGGCCTCTGCGCCCTCAAAGAGCGCCTCGGCCGCCTTCGCGCCGAATTGGAAACGCGCAACCGACTGCAGGTCCTCCAAGGTCCGTCGGCGCGGGTCGACATCGGGGGCGCCTTTGAGCGCGGCGCGAAGCGCGTCCGCGGTGAGGCTCAGCGTCTCTTCCCAGGGTCGGCCCTCCTTCGCGCACTCGACAAGGCCGTCCTGGCAGGCTTCGAGCCCGGGCAAGTCGTCCCCCACCATCGAGACCATCGCCCGGTAGGGGTGCGCCTTGGCAAGGAACTGGACTTGGCCCTCGACCTTCGAGGCCTCCTCGGCGACCCAGTCGCCGGTCACGGGGATGTCATAGTGGGCCGCGGGGAAGACTCGTTCGAGCTCTTCGGGGACGATCCCAAGGGGGGAAGTGACGACGAGGCGGTGCACGGCGAACGCCGGCCGGATCCCCTGGAGCGCGCGGTCGATGGCGCGGTGCGTCTGCGACTCGCTGTAGGGCTTGCGCGCCGCACAGGGGACGAGGAGCATCACCGAGACCGAGGGCGGCGGTGCATAGCGGGCTTTCAGGCGGTCGGACCACCGGCGCACTTCGGGGCGGTGGAGGCTCTCGTGAGAGAGCGCGTGGAGGCGCGGTTTCCAGATCGGCGTGAGGCTTTCGGCCGCTTCGTAGAACTCGCGGTCGAAGTTGCGCAGGGCCGCGACAAGCCATGGCTGCGCGCGGACGCGCGTTTCGACAAGTTCGCGCAGCGTCCCGTGCTCGATCGCGTGGCCCACCGCCGCCAATTCCGAGGCGATGGCCCTTCGGTTGTGGGCAAGCGCCGCCTGGAAGACCGGCGAGTCGGGGGAAAACGCCCGGACGGCGCGACCCGCGCTGCGGCGCGAGTCGCCGTGGGCCGCCTCGCCGCGTTCATCGGCCCCGGCAGGCTCGGCATGCGCGCCGTCGCCCCCGCTTAGCAAGGCGGCGCTTTCGGCCGCAGGCTCCCCGAAGAACGCCTCGCAAGCCGGGCAGGGGCAGGCGCCGGAAAGGCCGCCCGCCACGGGGCCGAACGTGTAAAGGAAAACGCCGCTGCCCGCAGCGGCAAGCGCCTGGAAGTCGTCGACAAGGTCGGCGCCAAGCGACACGATGAGCGCAACGCTCGAGGGCTCTGCCACGCCCAGCGCGTAAAGGAGGGGCCGTGGCCCGACGGCCCCGCGCGCGCCGGCAAGCGCCCGGACAAATTCGCGCGGGCGCCCGCGTAGCTCTGGCAGGTTCTCGAGCGCGACGAGGGACGACGTTTTGGCAAGAGGCTCAAGGTGGCCAGCCCCGCCCTTCGAGGCGAGCGCCCCTGCGACCTCGCCCTCCGACCGCACGAGTTCCTCGGCGGCGACTAAGGGGCCGATCGCGAAGGCACGCGGTACGGGCCGAGGGAGGAAGACCAAGGCGTCAGCCCTGCTTGGCTCGTCGGGGAAAAGCGGCGACGGCCCCCACGCGAAAAGCAGGGAGCCGGCGGGCGGCGTCCCGCCCTTCGCGTCCACGAGGACGGCGGGCGGCTTGCCCGCGGCCGGGGCCCCAGGGCCCACCACTTGTAGGACCGCGGGTCCCCTTAACGGGTGCCCGCGCACCGTCGACCGGGACGTGCGCCCCAGCCCGTCACGGGCGACTGTCTCGACGGCGATACGGCCCTCTGCCACGTGGACGACCTGCCTTGTGAGGAGGCCACATGGGCTCCTTTATTCTTCGCCAGTTCCGGCGGCTGCCGCCGCCGGGTCGCCGCCCGAGACGGCCGCGACCGCCTCGGCCTTCGACGCGGCGTCGGCCGCCTCGTTCTCGGCCACGGCCCCGCCCATCTTCTTCTCCTTGTCGTGGGACTTCTTGATGTCCCGCTCGACCTGCTCGGCCGGGATCCCGATCTGCTTGGCCATCCAGCGCTTGATGTCGTCCCGCGAGTTGCCTTCGATCCCGAAGATCTCCGAGAACCGGTGCGTCGTGAAGAGGATCTTCGAGTTGCCCCAGGGGATGTAGCGCACGACGCGCAGGTCTTCGAGCGCGTGGACGTGGTCGTA
>JBGPNV010000277.1:0-3529 GCA_041487695.1 Thermoplasmata archaeon
AGCGGCGCGCGCTCCTCGTGCTGGGGCTCGCGACCGGCGGTGTGGCGGCGATGGCCGAGCTCCTCGTGGGCTCGATCGGGGGCCTCACGGCAACGCTGGGGCTCCAGCCGCTTTTCGTGGGGGTCGTGATTGTGGCGGTCATCGGCAACGCCGCGGAGCACTCGACGGCCGTGGCCGTGGCCCTCAAGAACAAGATGGACCTCGCTTTCGGAATTGCCGCGGGCTCCTCGACGCAGATCGCCCTCTTCGTCGCCCCGGTGCTGATCTTCTTCTCCTTCGCGATCGGCCACCCGATGGCCATGCTCTTCGAGGCTTTCGAGCTCTTCGCGATTGCCGTTTCGGTTGCGGTCGCCTACGCGGTCTCGATCGACGAGGAGACGAACTGGTTCGAGGGGGCGCTGCTCCTCGGCGTCTACATCATTGTGTGTGCCGTGTTCTTTTTCCACCCTTGAGGGCGGCTCGCGCCGCGCGGGGCCCCCACTCGATCGTGGCCGCAAAGGCGTGGGGCCCTTCGGCGCGGATCCTGACCTCGGGCACGATGCCCTCGTTGAGGCGCGTGCCGGCGCCCTTTACGAACCCGCCCACAAAGGCGACGAAGGCGGGGGCCGCGGGCGGTTCGAACGCCAAAGAGAGGGAGAGGGAACCTTCGCCTTTGGCGCCCGCGCCCCAGAGGGAGGCACCGCAGGCGCGCTCGAAGGCCGCGAGCATTCGGAGGGCGCCCTCGTTTGGAGAGAGGACGTTGGCTTCGAAGGCGCGCGCGGCGCTCGAGCCGCAAGCGAAACCGAGGCGGCGCAAGGCGGCCCTGCCGGCCCGGTTGCCCGCAAGTTCCACGACCCCTCGGAAGGGCGGCGCGTCGCCGTTGGGGAGCGGGAAGGGGCGGCCCGGGACGCGCAAGCCGGCGCGCAGGCAGTCCTCCTCGAGGGCGGCAACAACGCCGGGGTCAAGGGTGAGGCGGGTGAAGCGCCAAAAGTCGCCGGAGAGGGCGGCAACCAGCCCGATTTGTGCTTGCACGCGGCGCCTCCCAAACCCCCGGGGCCCCCAGCCTCCTGGGTCTAACCTCTCGCAAGCCAGATCATTGGAGATAAATCCTGCCGAGAACCGGGCCATAAATATTCCAGCCGTTTCCTGTGGAACTCGGAGCCAGGGGAGGGCGCGCCACGGCGACCCCCTGTGCAAGCCGGCTTTGGGGTCGCCCGAGGCAACCCTCCACGTTCCACCCCCGCAAACTAGAACAGAGGTGCGGCCATGGGCCGACCGATGGCGGCGGGGCAGAAGCGGCAGTTGAAAGTGTCGAGCCGGTCGCTCCCCAAGCACCTGGCCGGGCGGCTCAACGAGCGCGTGGAGCGCATGAAGGAGGACCCGACGGTCCTCTTGCCGCGTTGCGAGCACACGGGTGGGTGCCCGCGCTCTTCTCTTGCGCGAAAGCTCGACCGCGTGCGGCAGCTTTCCGACAGCCGAGCCGCGCTGCGGCGGATGGCGAGGCGCGGGACTCCGCTTGCGCGCGCCTATGCCGGTGCGCTCGACCTCCTTTTCGAGGAGGAGACGCCGATGATGGCCGGCTTCCCGAACCCCTTCGGGGGAGGCGAAGTCAAGTTCGTCCAGCGGGGCAACGCGAAGAAGGAGGTCCAGGCGGGCGTCCAAAACTACACGGACAAGGGCCTGCGCCTGCTTGCCTTCCTCCCGTACACGCGGGGGTTCCGCGGCGTGTACCTGTTCTCGACGGAGGGCGGGCTCGCATGCAAGGCGCGCGCGCCCGTGCCGCCGCCTGCCTACCTTGCGCAGGTCGCGGCGACGCACCGCCCGTCGCTGCAGCCCTCCCAAGGCCAGTTCACCTGCCCGCACGTCAAGGGCAAGGCCTCGAAGGTGCCTCGGGAGACGGCCGAGACACACCTGGCGGCCCGGTGGGCCGAGTCGGACGCGGTCTTCCGGGTGTGCGAGGCCTGCGCGTCGGGGGGCAACCTCTCGCAGGACCTGCGCCGGTTTGCCGTGGGCCCGAAAGTCCTCGAGCAGGTGGAGGCGTGGGTCGAGTTGCGCCCCGCCTGCCGGGAGGGGGACGCGCAGGCCTGCCACTTCGACAAGCGCCTCGATATCGACGAGGCGGACCTCGACGCCTTCCACGAGGGGCAGCTCACGGACGAGCAGGTCCTTGGCAAGACGCTGAAGCGCGCGCTCCAGGAGGCGACTGCGGCGGGGGAAGGCTTCGTGTTTGCAAGCGGCGCGTGCTTCGGCAACGACCACGAGAAGATTATCGACGGCCTCGGGCCGGAGGCGGAGATGCGGCGGGCGCTCCAGGCGGCGCTCCGGGGCGCAAGCGGCGATGTGGTCCTGGATTCGCTAACACCCTCCAAGCTGCTTGGCGAATTCTGGGCCGAGAAGGGCGAGGCGATTCTCGAGGCGGCCTGCGGGGACGGGAAGGTGGCTGGGCAAGTCCTTGCCGAGGCGAAGCCGAACGAGGCGCCCGCGACGCTCGTGAGCCGGGCGGTAAAGCTCGCGAGAGAGGCGGCGATTGAAACGGCGCTGCCTTCCTTCAAGAGGATGGGGGAAGAGGCCGCGCTTGCCGATGGGATCGCGCGGGCGTTCCGGCGCGGGGGGGTCCAGGGGGCGCTGCGCGAAATCGAAGCGGGGAGAGCTGGGTCGCCGGCCACGGGCGCGGTGGCATGGGCCTTCCTCCAGGCGCTCGAGAAAGGCGGCGGCAAGGAGTGGCAATACACGAAGGTCGAGATGGAGAGGGGCGCGCACGCCCGCAAGGCGGCGCGGGCCCTGCTCGACTGCCGGGCGGAAGCCTATGCGGAGGCGCTGGGGCAAGCCCTGCGGGCGCTTGGCGTGCACGAGCCCTTAGAGCTCAAGACCACCTGAGGCGGCGGTCGTCCGAGCGCTTCTTGCGCTCGAGGGCCTTGATCGTCGAGGCGCCGGGCTCGACCTTGGCGCCCTCGGGGACGGCGACTTCCGGCTCGTCGGTGGCCGCGCGGGGCTTGCCCGCCTTCCAGGTCGCTTTCTGGTAGAATTTCGGCAGGATGCCGAGGATGACCTCGCACTTGTCGCACACGACGAGGATGTAGAGGTCCTCGTCGACCATCTCGCCGTCCGTCTGTTTGCCGCAGCGCGGGCAGATCGAATCGACCACGGGGGAAAAGCCCCGCGCACGGATGATAAGGCTTTGCGGGAGGGCCGCGAGGGGGGCGCCCAAAGCAGGGTACGAACGTTGATGGGCACGTCGCGCGCTCGCCCCGCGCGATGGTGCAAGGGGGGGCCCGGAAGTCGGGGGCGGGGGCCAAGGCGCCCGCCCGACCGAAGGGCCGGGCGCCGTCGGCGGCACGCCCGAACCGGGAGGCCGGCGGACTGCCGGAGAACGTGGTGGTCCGGCGAACGAGCGAGATCGACCCGAAGGACCCGCTCGCGTCGGGCGCAAGCGCGCCTCTGCGGGCGATCTGGCTCACGGCCGCGCGGGAAGCGCGCGACGGCAGGCGGGTCGTCATCGACCTCGTCGGCGAAGGCCGCGGGGTCATCGCGGTCCCCGTGGCCTTCGACG
>JBGPNV010000278.1:0-3525 GCA_041487695.1 Thermoplasmata archaeon
AGGTGTGCACCGCCGGGACGCCGAGCGTTACCGTCGACCCCGACACGACTGCGGCCTCGGTGAACCCGCTTTCCGCGAACGTCGTCGAGGGCGGCGCGGTCAACCTTGGCGGGGCCGACGGTCAGGGTCACCCCTACCCGGTCACATGGCTCCTCGACCCCCCTTCCTGCGGGGACCTGTCGGTCGCCTTCGGCGCGACAACCACTTTCACGGCCTCCCCGAGCGCGGGCGGCTCCATCTGCCGCATCCAGGTTTCGATCGGGCCCGTCTCCGCGAACGCCACGCTGAACATCCTCCACGACACCAGCGTCATTTCGATTTCGCCGCCGGGCGCCACGATCGTCCAGGGCAAGAGCGTCACGCTCGCGGCGACCGACCTCTACGGGCATGGGCTCGACTTCACGTGGTCGACGACCTGCGGGCGCCTCTCCGTGGACACGGGGCCCTCGACGGTCTTCACGGCCATTGCCTCGGCGGGCGCCACGTGCACCGTCACCGCCGCCTTCGGCGCGGACTCGATGTCGATCGACTTGCCTGTCCTGCAGGACACCTCGCTCATCACCGTGACCCCTTCGCCGGCCAACGTGACGGAGGGCGCCGAGATCGGGTTCTCGGCCCTGGACGCCTATTTGCACCCCTTCAACGCCTCCTGGGCGGTCGACCCGCCAGGCTGCGGGGGCTTTAACCCGGCCTCGGGGCCCACCACCCGCTTCCGAGCGTCGAACGAGGCTGGCGGCCTCGCTTGCACCGTGATCGCGTCTTTCTTGCAAGACCGGGGTAACGTGACGGTGACCGTGGGCCACGACCTCACCCTTGCGGGCCTCTCGCCGATTTCGGTAACCCTGATGCAGGGGGAGAGCCAGGTCTTCGCCGCCGCCGACACCTTCGGGCACGGGCTGGAACTCAGCTGGACGCTTGGGCCCGTGACGTGCGGCGCCCTCTCGGCCGCTTCCGGGCCGTCCGTGACCGTGGCCCTCTCGCCTTCGGCCGGCGGCACCAGTTGCACGCTCACGGCCACCGGACCCGGCGTCAACCTCGGCGCCTCGATCTCGGTCCTTGTGGGGCCGCCCGCCGCCGTGCGCCTGCAGGCCGGGGCGACCGAGGTGGACGCCGGCGCTTCGGTCATCGTGACCGCCGATGTGCTTGACTCAGCGAACCACACGCTCGACGGCTTTGCCGTCGAATGGTCGGCCACCTGTGGCGCCCTCTCGGCCTCGTCGGGCGACTCGCGAATCCTCACCCTTCCCGACGACGCCGGCGCGTTTCCCGCCTGCACCGTAACCGCGACCCATGCGGCGATCGCGGCGTCCGCGACAATCGTGGTCCGTTACGCTTCGCCGTTCAACGTGGCGATAAGCCCACCGACGGCCTCGGTCGCCGGGGGTGGCTCACAGGTCCTAAACGCTCGAGTGACCGACGCCAAGGGCCGCGCCGTTCCGAACGCCTCGGTAGCCTGGAGCACCACGTGCGGTGGGCTTTCGGCCGAAAGCGGCCCTTCCGTGCTCTACACGGCGCCCGGCGACCTTGCCGGGACCCATTGCAAAGTGTCTGCCACCTACGAGGGCGCATCGACGCAGTCGAATTCGGCGAGCATCAGCGTGCCGATGTCGCCGCTCCTGCCCCTCGGCATCCTCCTGCCCCTGGCGGCGGTCGGGGCCGCCGTGTTCCTCGTGATGAAGAGGCGGCGCGGCGCCAAGGCTATCAGGGCGGCCGAGGACCTCGCCTCGCCCCGGGCAGAGTCCGCGGGTGCGTGGGACGGGCCTGCCGCTTCGACGCCCGGCGCCATTGCCGGCGGTTCGGGCGCGGCGGTCACCGTTTCCTTCAGGGCGCCTCCCCCCGAGGCGATGGCGGCGACCACCACGTCGGCGTCAGCCGCCGCGCCAGCCAAGTTCAGGGCCACGACGAGTGCCGCAGGTCCGCCCGCCTTGCCCGGCGCCACCCCGCCCTCGAAACCCCTCAAGAGCGCGCCGGCCAGGCTTGGCGCGGCTGTGCCCGCCACGCCCGCGGCGACCGCGCCTGTAAGGCCCATCAGGAAGGCGCCTGCAAAACCGGCCCCGCCCGCGCCGCCCGAGACGACGACGACGATGCCGCCCGTTCCCGCCCCCGAGGCGGCCGCTCGCGCCGAGGCGCCGCCCTCCGGCCCGCCCCCCGAAGCCCCCTGCCCGAGCTGCGCCAAGCCGGTCGAGGTTGGCTGGGCCGCCTGCCCCGAGTGCGGACTCGACCTCGTGTGGACCTGAACGGCGGAGGCCCGCCCTCAACGAGCCGGCCCGGCCGGCAACTCCGGCTGGCCGGCCCTTGCCCTCGGCAGCGGCCGCCCACGCACGGCCACGAAGGTGATCCAACCGAGCAGCCCCGCGCCGAGCGCCGCCCCTCCGTACACGAAGAGGCCAAGGACGATGAGCACGAGGACCGGCGCCACGAAAAGCGCGGCGAAGAGCCCGCCGTAGCCGAGCGCGAGCGCGACCACGAACCCCCGGAAGTGGTCGCGCACGGCGCTTGGCGCCGGCGCGGGGGCGGGTCCCACGGGCAGCGCCTCGGTGGCGGTTTCAAGGAAATGCCGCAGAAGCGCGATGAGCAAGGCATAGAGCGCGGCCATCCCGACGAGCGGCAGCCCGACCTTCCAGCCCTCGGGGCGGAGGGCGAGCCCGTAGAACCCGTAGACGCCGAAGAAGAGGGCCCACGCGACGCGCCGGCCTCGTTTGCCAAGCACAAGCGCACGGGCCTCGAAGAGGCTGGCCGCGCGCGAAGCACGCACATAGGCAAAGGCCACGGCCCCGATCACCACAAAGGAGAGGCCGATGCTGAGGAACATGTCCGGCAGGCCGTGGCCGCTCAGCAGCCCCGTGGCGCCGGAGGCGAGGGGCACGAGCACGAAGAGGAGGCGCTTTTCGAGCGGCGCGAGTTTTCCGGCACCCCCCGGCGCGAAGAACACGAGCATGATGCGTGCCGGGAGGTAGAACGACATGAACGCGTGCCAGACGAACCCGATCCACAGGACCTCGAGCCACGCGATCCCGAGCGGCAGGTTGGCGTGCGTCGGGTCCCAGGGCGGCACGAAGTAGACCTTCGTGATGACGAACTCGTACATCCCCGTGAGGCAGCCGAAGGTGTAGAGGACGAAGAAGTCGCAGCGGCCGCGCCGGAGGATGATGTCGCCAAAGACGATGTAGTGGACGGCGTAGACGGGGACCGTGATGAGGAAATTGAACGGGTTGTAAAGGACGGCGGGGCTGCTCCAACTGAGTACCTCCGCGTGGAACGTGCCCACGACGGCGAAGAGCAGGTACCAGAGGGCCTTCACCTTCGCCCTTGCGGGGGCCGCGCCGTCGGCCACGGCCCGCCAAGCGGCCCGCGCGCTACTTGAAGGCGTCCCTGCGCGTCCCACCCTGCAAGTCTAGCGCACGACGAGCACGGGGCAGTGCGCGAGGTGCACGACCTTCGCGGCCACCGACCCAAGGAGGACGCGCTGGATCCCCGCAAGCCCCCTCGACCCCACGATGATCATGTCCGCGCCCTCGCCCTCGG
>JBGPNV010000279.1:0-3509 GCA_041487695.1 Thermoplasmata archaeon
CGTGGGCGCCGTGATCGTGACGTCGGGCGCCTGGTTCGTGTTCGTGATTGAAAGGGTCCACACATGGTCCACCCAAGTCCCCGCGGCGTCCGACACGTTGACCCGCACGGTTACAGACCGGGCAAGCTCCGTGGTCACCTGGGTCGCCAGCGTGAAGGCCGAGGCCGTGGCGGTCGTCTGGCCGACGCCGTCGACGTACCACTGGTAGTGCGGCGTCTCGCCGTCGGGGTCCGACGCGGTCACCGAGAAGACCTGGGGCTCGCCCTCGGCGACCGTGGGGTTCGAGGGCGGGACAGCGACGTCGATTTGCGGCGGGTCGTTGACGCACGTCACGTCAACGCGGACGCTCGCGCGCGAACTGGCCACCAAGCCGTCGGAGGCCTCGAGTTCGAAGAAGAAGAAGCGGTCGCAGACATTCGCCGCTGGCCGGATGTTGACGAGCACGCCGGTCACGTTGACAAAGAGCAGCGGCTCCGTGTTGATCACGGCGTAGGTGAGGGGGTCGCCGTCGGGGTCGGTGAAGGCCGGGCCGACGACCCCGCTGATGTCCACGGCGTTGAGGTTGATGGTGGCGACCCCATCCTCCACGACCGTGACGAAGGGCAGGGCGCCGACGGCGACCGGCGGGTCGTTGGCCGGATAGACATGGAACTCGACCGTCCAGTCGACGAAGGCCGTGCCGTCGTCGGCGCGGAAGGTCACGTTGTTGAAGCCGTTGAAGTCCTTTTCGGGGACGAAGTTCCCAAGGCCCGAGGCGCTGTCGAGCGTGATCGTGATGTTGTCGTTGCCGCCAACGACCGAGAGGTTCAGCGTGTCGCCCGCGTCGACGTCGAGGAACCAGAGGCCGACGAGGACGGCCGTGCGCGTCAGGTCCTCGGTCATGTTCTCTACGGTGGGCGCGCCGGGGACGACGATCGGC
The DNA here is from genome assembly GCA_041487695.1 of Thermoplasmata archaeon. GTDB lineage: Archaea > Thermoplasmatota > DTKX01 > DTKX01 > DATEUP01 > DATEUP01. The sequence goes on from JBGPNV010000279.1 coordinate 920, forward strand.
GGGTCGTTCTTCGAGACAAAGGTGAGGCACAGCGTCCCGGTGGCGTTGAGGCCCTTCGCGTCCGAGGCGTTGAAGAGGCGGCACTCGGAGCCGAACCAGTTGGCGGCGGGCGTGGCGTTGAGCAGGCCGCCCGTGAGGACGAACGACACATTGCCCGGCGCGGCGCTGCGCATCGCCAGGCCAAGGGTGCAGTCCGGGTCAGCCGCGTCGAGCTGGCAGTCGAGGTCCGTGAAGAGCGTGCGGACGTCGAAGTCCGTGAGAGCGACATCCTCATCCTGCGTCCTCGTGACCGTGCTGCCGGTGGGCGCGTCGTTCAGCCAGAAGCTGAGGTTGTAGAGCCCGTTCGGGGGCAGGTTGCTGCGCAGTTTGACCTCGATGTAGAACCAGCCCGTGCTGTTGGCAAGCTGGCCTGCCGTGGCGGTGAAGTTCCACGACTCGTGGTCCTTGGGTGTCGCGAAGTCGTCGAAGTTGTGGCTGGAGAACCGCTGCTGGAGGTGGGAGCCCGTGGTCGTCTCGTTGAGGAGTTTCAGCTGGATGTCGATCTGGTTCGAAATCGCATCGGCCCAAAGGGTGCGCGGCGAGGCGATGTGGATCTTGAAGTAGTGTGTGGTCTCGAAGCTGGCGTTGAGCGCATCGTTCGCCTTGAGGTAATTGTCCGTGATCAGCGTCGCGTTGGCGAAGTCGATGTTCGGCGAAGGCGTGAACTCGGCGACGGTAAACGTCATCGTGTAGTTCCCTTCCTGGAGGACGGGGGTTTGGCCGGTCCAGCTCGCCGTCCAAAGGCGCAGGTAGTAGACGCCCGGGACCGGGAAGCGGAAGCCATCGGACACGAGGAGGTCGGGCGTCTGCGCGGGGTCCCAGCCCTCGTGCGTTTGGGGGACCGTCAGCAAGGCGCCGGTCGCGTTGTAAAGCTCGATGAAGAAGGACGCGTTGAACACCTTGCCGGAGAGCTGGAGGTATTGGAACGCGGGCGGCGTAAAGCTCGCGGTGACCTTGAAGAAGTCCACCTGGTCGGTCGTTTCCGTGAGCGAGTCCGTCACCGTTGGGCCGGCGGTGATGTCCCGGGCCGCGGCAAGGGAATTGTCGCCGTCGGAGGCGGCCGAGGACGCGGTTGCAGACCAGGTGACGTTGTAGAAGTTGCTCGGCGTGGGGCACGAGGGCCCGTCGATCGTGAGGTAGTAGGGGCCGGCGATCCACGTCGTGGTGTTGTACCAGATCGAATACTCGCCGACCTGGGGCCTCACCTGCCGGGATGCGAGGTTGAAGTGCTCAGGCGACTTGAGGACGGCGGCGAAGCGGAACGCGAGGCTGTTTTCCGTTTCCACATTGATCGAGAGGTCCATGCCGGCGGGCAGCCAGGCATACATGTAGTCGTAGTCGTTCTGCGCGCAGTCGAGGTAGAAGAGCATACGCTCGGAGCTGTTGGTCGTGATGTTGAGCGCGCTTGCCGTGTCGTTGTAGGTGTCGTTGAAGATCTCGCCCGGGTTGTAGGCGAGGGGCGTGGGCGAGGCCACCGCGGAAGGCGCAAGGAAAAGGAGCGCTGCCGCCGCACCGATCAAAATTCCCCACGTCGCCAGGCTCGCCTTGCTTGCCATCCCTAAACTCTCCCAGAGGCCGCACCGAAATTCGATGCTGGATGCTTCTGCATCCGGAGCGAGGTTATTTGAGCCTTTTGGGGTGGTGGATTGAGACATTCGAGGGAGGGCGAAGCGCGAGCCCTGCGCTCACCAAGGCCAGCGCGACAAACACGAGGGGGCCGTCGAAGCCGGGCGTCGAGGCCGTGACCTCGAAAGTCAGGCTTGCGGTGGCCGTGTACTCGCCGTCGGTCACGCGCAGGTCGACCGTGTGGCGGCCGGGGGAAAGGCCCTCAAGGGAGAAGGCGGGCGCGCTGGAGACCTGCGTGCCGTCGACGATCCAAGTGAGGTTGAGCTTGTCCCCGTCGGGGTCGAAGCCGCGCCCCGAGAAGGCGACGGGCGACCGCTGCTTCTGCGGGGCGCCCCCGGGCGCGAGGACCTGCGCGACGGGGGGGCGGTTCGTGGGCGCGACGACGACGATGATGTCGCCGGAGGCCGTCCGTTCCCCGTCGGAGACCGAGACGCGGAGCACGTGGGTCCCTTGGGATTCGAAGTCAAACGTGTGGGTGAAGGAACGCGAGGTGGAGGCGTTTTGGACGGCGGCGCCGTCGAGGGCGAACGCGAAGGTGAGGCTTGAGAGGGGTGAGTCGATGTCCGAGGCTTCCGAATCGAAGGAAAACAGGGCGCCCTCGGCACCCGCCACCGGGCCGCTTGGGAGCGTGAGGGTCGGCGCATCGTCGACGGGCCGGACGCGGATCACGATGGGCACGGAGGCGGAAAGCGAGCCGTCCGACGCGCGCAGGGTTGCCGAGAGGTTCCCGGCAAAGTCCGGGGCCGAGTGCAGGTAGATCCAGGAGCCGACGACCAGGGAGGAAAGGGCGGAGGCGCCCTCGAGGGAATAGGTGAGCGGGTCGCCCTCGGGGTCGACCGCAAAGCCGCTCAGGTTGAACGCGGCCTCTTCGGCCGGGGCGTCCTCGTCGAACTCGAAGGGGAGGGGCTGGGTGGGGAAGCGCGGC
>JBGPNV010000280.1:0-3464 GCA_041487695.1 Thermoplasmata archaeon
ATGTTCCTCGAGGTCGCCACGGCCTTCGGCGCGATTGCAGGCGCGTTCATCGCGCTCTCGATCGGGCGCGAGGCCCTCCTCATCCTCTTCGGCATCGCGCTCCTTGCCGCCGTCCCGTTCCTCGTGCGTCCCCTCGGCGCTCCCCGCAACGGCACGATGGCCGCGGTCGACAACCTCCTCTCTCCGTCGAAGCTCCGCCTCGCCGGCCACGTCGAGAACGAGAAGGGCGAACTCGTTGCGTACCAGGTAAACCGCCCAGCCATCGGGCTCTGGCTCTCGTGGTTCGCGGGCGTCGTGGCCGGCCTCCTCGGCATCGGCGGCGGGATTGTGAAAGTCCCCACGATGCGCGGCGTCATGGGCGTGCCGATGAAGGTCGCCGTCGGGACCTCGAACTTCATGATCGGTGTGACGGCCTCGGCCGCCGCCCTCGTCTACTTCTCGCGCGGCGCCGTCGACCCGATCCTGGCGCCGACGGCCGCCCTCGGCGTCGTGGTCGGCACGCGCTTCGGCGCCCGCCTCATGGAGCGGGTCGACACGAAGGACCTCGTCCGCGCGTTTGCCGCCATCATGATCGTGATGGCCCTCTCGATGTTCCTCAAGGCTGCGGGGGTGCTGCCCTGACAGATGAGCCTTCCGCGCCGCCCCTCGACGACCGGCCGCAGGAGCTCGAGCGCCGCATCCCCATACTGCTCCGCGCGGGACTCCTTGTCTCCTCCGCGCTGATGGCCGTCGGGCTCGCCTGGCTTGCCCTGCGCGGGGCTCCTTCCCAGGGGCCTTTCGCCCTCTTCGACCTCGGCCCCCTCGTCTCGGCCGGCGACCCCCGCGGTCTCATCGGCGTCGGCATGCTCATCCTCCTTGTCACGCCGCTCGGCCGCGTCGCGGCGTCCCTCGTATATTTCGCCAAGCAGCGCGACGGCCTCTACGTCGCGCTCACGCTCGTCGTCTTCTGCACCCTCGTCGCCGCTGTAGCACTCGGCACCGTCTAACCGTTTAGGCCGCGCCGGGCGGGACCTTGCCCAGTTGGACCAAGCCGCTTGGCGCGTGTTCCGCTGGCGCAAGGTCCACCTGCGGCACAATGTCGCAGGCGCCGCACGCGTGGCACATCGTCTTGTAGTTCAACGCCGAGAGCCCCGCCTCCCCCAGCACCCGCTCCTGCATCCTCGCGAGGCGCAGCATCCTCTCCGGGCTCACGGGCTCGACCCGCCCCCCCAGCGCCTCCTCGAGGTGCTCGCGGTTGATGTCGTTCCACCGCAGCGCCCGCACCGTCGGGACGATCCCGTGCCCCGCGAGGAACCGCACGCCCGCCTCCACGCTCTCGTCGGTCTCCCCCATCCCCACGATGAGGTTCGCCGTGACCCGCTCGCGTCCGAACTCCCGCGCGGCGAACGCGATGAGGCGCAGGAGCCGCTCGAAGTCCCAATCGGGGCACACCTTCGAAAAGACCCGGCGGTCGTAGGTCTGGAGGTTGAGCTTCAGCTCGGTTACGCCTGCGCGCTTCAGCCGCAGGATCTCCTCTTCCGTCTCGACGTAGGGCTCCGCGCCGATCGGGAGGTCCGGCAGGCGCAACCGCAGCTCGCGCACGAGCCACTCCATGTCCCCAAGCGTTTTCCCGGGGACCCCTGAGACGCCCGCCGTGATCCCGATCGACTTCAGGTCGTCCCGCTTCGAGGCTTCGAGCAGCCTCTTCAGCCACTCTTCCTTTTTCACGCGCTTCCGCTGGTCGCGCTTGAGGTGCGGGGTCGCGCAGAACTTGCAGTCCATCGCGCACCCGCTCTCAATGTTCACAAACGCCATCCCGGGCGCGTGCATCAAGTTCGGGAGGTAGCCAACCCCCTCCACGAACGGTATGCCGCCCCGAAGGATCGCGAGCCCCTCGTCGCGCTCGATGAGCCGGAAGGTCGCTGCCGGGTCTTTCGTCACGCGCATCCGCACGCGCGACCCCTGCCACTCGAGGGTGACCGCCGTTTCCCCTGCGTCCGGTCCGGCCGTCGAACGTGCCACGCCCTCGAGCGCGCTCACGGAAGGGTCGACGAAGAGGTATCCCGCCGCGAGCAGCTCGGCCTTCCGCGCCGCCCTCTCGCCTGCCGCCGCTTCCACGCCCTTCCATCCGCGCGCCCCCGGGATAATCGTTGTGCCGCGCACCCCCGCGGGGGGCCCTCAGGCGAAAGCCTTCTTGCGCCCCGCCCCCCTCTCGGCCGGACGCGCCATGTCCAAAACCCCCTTCTTCGCCCGCCGCCGCGCGTCGGCCCTCGTCGACAAAGGCCACGCGCTCGACGCCCGCGGGGACGCGGAGAGCGCGTGGCGCGCCCTTGAGGAGGCCCTCAAGGAGGACCCCGAGTCTTTCGAGGCCGAGTTCCTCCTCGGGCGCATCGCGAACGACCGCAAGCGCCACGAGGTCGCCGCGGAACACCTCGAGCGCGCGTCCCGCCTCAACCCAAAATCACCCCACGCGCTTGCCGAACTCGGCCGCGCCTACCACGAACTCCGCCGCCGCGCCGAGGCCGAGGCAGCCTATACGAAGTCCCTCGCCCTCAAGGACGACCCCTACACCGCCATCAACTTCGCCACGCTCCTTCGCGACACCGGGCGCTTCGGCGAAGCCACGGAGCTCTACAAACGCGCCGTCGCCTCGAGCGAACTCGACGCCGAGACCGCCGCGCGCATCCGCGGGATGCTCTGAGCGCGCGCAAACTTCCATAAGTCGCCCTCGCCTGCCGCGCGCCGAGGCGTCCCCACGGCCGACCCCGCGCCCGACGAGTCGTCCCCGAGCGTACCCGACGACGCCCCTTCCGACGCCGCGGAATTTGCCGCCGCCCCCGACCCCGACCGCGTCCTGCGCCTCCGCCTCGTCTTTGCCGCCGTTACACTCCTAGTCGGCTCCCTCTTCTCTCTCTTTGCCCTCACCGTCCTCTCCATCGCCCTCTCCGGCCGCGTCTCCCTCCTCTTCGCCGCCGCCGCCTCGGTCCTTTCCCTCGGCGTCCTCGCCCTCCTCGCCCGCGCCGCGCTCCGTGCCCTCTCCGCCTGGCGCCCCGCCTCCGACGAACTGCGGTCCGCCGCCGGCTTCTCCTCCCTCATCGCCGGCGCACTCCTCCTTTCCGCCGACGCCGCCTTCCTCCTCTTCACCCTCTCCGTCGTCCTCACCTTCGGCGGCGCCTCCGCCCTCTTCCTCCTCCCCCTTGCCGCCCTCGTCTACGCCACGTACGGCTTCATCCGCGAGACCTCCGACGACTTCCGCAAGCGCCTCCGCCTCCGCCGCGAAACCCTCCTTTTCCTCACATCGCTGGGCTACTTCCTCCTCCTCTTCTTCGTCTTCGCCGTCCTTGCCGCCGCCTCCGTCGCCGCGCCCTTCACTCTAAAGTCCCCGCCCGACGGCTCCACCGTCTGCGCCGGCACCGTCCTCGACTTCGAAGCCTCGTCCTTCGGCGCCCCCAACGCCACCTGGGATAACGGGTCTGGACCCCTCC
>JBGPNV010000281.1:0-3457 GCA_041487695.1 Thermoplasmata archaeon
CCCGCCTTGCCCGCCCCGCGCGCGTGAGGTCTTCCTCCACGCTCCGGACGAACGCCCCGATCTCCTCGGGGCTCACGGCCGCCCGGCGCACCATGACAAGCGAAGCGTCCGTGTCCTTGATCCCGCAGGTGTACGGCCAAGTCCTCGGCCGCGCCTTCGCCTCGATCCGCCCACCTGAACCGGAGGGCGTCCCTGGGGGAAAAGAAGGTTCCCGGATCGTCCCGGAACTCTTCCAAGCCTTCGCCCCGCCCATTGGCGGCCGGCACGGGCGCCGCGTTTCACGCTCCGCAGACGCCAAATGTTTAAGAAAACAGGACAGGTTCGCGCCGCCCGTCCCCATGCGCCTTCGATGGCGCCTGCGGCAGAAGGACTGGCACCCACGAATCGCTATGTCATCGTCGGGGACGGCATCGCCGGCCACAGCGCGGCCAAGATGCTCCGCGAAGGCGACCCCTTCTCGGACATCGCGATCATCACGGACGAGGACTACCCGCTCTACAACCGCATCAACCTCAAGGAGTACGTCATCGGCGGGATGACCCACGCCGACCTCATGATCGACGAGAAATTCTACAAATCGAACCAGGTCAAGCTGAAACTCGCCACCCACGTGAGCGAGGTGAAGCCCGGCTCCCGCATGGTCGTCACGGACAAGGGGATCCTCGAGTACGACAAGCTCCTGCTCGCCGTCGGCGGCACGCCCGCGCCGCTCAAGGTCCCCGGAGGCGACGCCCGCGGCGTACACTACCTCTGGACAATCCGCGACGCCGACGCGATGAACGTGGACCTTGCGGGCGCGAAGTCCGCCGTCGTGATCGGTGCGGGGCTCCTCGGCATCGACCTCGCCCGCGCCTACAGCGCGCGCAGCCTGGAGACCGCCTACCTCATCCGCGGCACGCACTGGGCGCGCAAGTACATGGAGCCCCGGGCGGCCCACATCATCGAGGACGGGATGCGCGAGGGCGGCGTGAAGCTGCGCCACGGCGAGGCGCCCGCAGAACTCAAGGTCAAGGACGGCCGCGTGCGCGGGGTCGTCTCGAACACGGGCCAGGAGTACCCGGCCGATGTCGTCGGTGTGGCGATCGGCCTCGACATCAACACGAGGTTCCTCGAAGGCTCGGGCATCGAAGTCAACGAGGGGATCCTCGCCGACGAGTTCCTGAAGACGAACATCGACGACGTCTACACGGCAGGCGACTGCGCCGAGTACAACGACGTCCTCACGGGGCGCCGCGAGATCATGGGCAATTGGGCAAGCGCCCGCATGATGGGCCAGACGGCCGCGCTCAACATGATGGGCGTCGGGCAGTCCTTCGAGTTCGTAGGGTTCTACTCGTTCACCCACTTCAACCTCAAGTGCATGCTGATCGGCGCGCCCCGCGTCGAGCCCGAGGTCAACACGGTTGCCGTCGTCAACGACTCGAAGCGGATCTACCGCGGCCTCACCCTCTACAACGGGCGCATCGTCGGCGCGATCCTCATCAACGACTTCTCGGGGGCCTCGGACATCAAAGAGCGCATGCGCGAGCGGGTCGACGTGAGCGACGAGGCGGAGCACGTGCTCGCGAGTTCGTCGACATAGCCGCCAGTCAGGCGGGAAACGGAGCGCCATCATCGCAGTTCGCCGCGCTTTGCCAGCACCGTCGCCAGCCTGTTGGCCTCCGCAAGGAGTTGCTGCTCGTCCTTCCAGCGAATGACCATCATGGGCGGGTCGGCAAGATACCCCCCTGGCGCTGGGTCCAAGATCGAGGAAAGGGGGTACGCCTCCTCCGCGAGCAGCACCCGCTCCTGCTTCCCTCGCGGGTTCAGGATCTGCATCGCCGTCAGCTCGCTTACCCACCCATCGCCGCGCCCTTCGAGGGTGGCAACGTAAATTGCGAGGTCCGTAAGGGGCTCCAAGATCTCCGTCATGGCCCGTGGTCGCAGACCCGGTCCGGCAAGCTCGACGCTCCGCGTGTCGCCGCTGATGAAGGCGTCCCATCCGAGCGCTCGAAGACCCGTGCGCAGGCGCTCCAAGACGGCCCGTGCCCGTGGCGTGTCTGGCCGGAGGTCGCGAAAGCTCCCGAGCGGGAAGATGCGAAGGCGCAGGTCGGCAACCACGGCGAACGGCGTGCGCTCCTCGGGGCTTGAAGGCCGGTGTGATACCATCACAAATCGCTCAGACCCTCAGCGGCGCGTCGTCCAACGTTCTGGGAGGCCCTGCCTCCACTCTAATGTTAGCATAACCTCATTTATGTGGGAATTAGTGGTCGAAGCGATGCCCCGTTCCCACGTGCCCCCGGCGGCCGCTCTCGAAACCACCCGCGAGGTGCTCGAGGCACTTAACCACCCGACGCGCCAACGCATCCTCGCCCTTCTCCTTGGCCAACCAGCAGGTCTTCCCTATGGAGAGATCGCCTCGCGGCTCGGTTTCGCGGAACCGAGTTCCATCGACCAGCACCTGAAAGGATTGTGCGCTGCAGTCCTAGTGGCAAACTATGTTGGGCGCATCGACGGTCGGATCCGTAGCATCTACACGATCAGCGATTGGGGCAAAGAGTGGATGGACCGTTGCGGGTTTTCCGACCCGGAGCAGCGGCGGCTCATTCTCGGGCCGATCCGGACCCCCGCCTGAAGGTCGCTTCGGGTCGTTTGTATCATGGCGCCGCCGGACCCCTCGCGACCGAGAGGAACGCCCGCGCCTCGACCATGGACAGGCGGTGCACGAGCCCGTCTTCGAGCGCGATGTGCCCGAGGAGCCGCCGGCAGAGGTCGACGATCTCGGGGTGGCGCTCGTCGGCCGCGCAGACCTTCACGCGCTCGACCTGGGCGCGCAGCGCGACGTGCTCTTCATGGAATCCTTCGAGCGCTTTGAGCGCGGCCGTCACCCGCGCCTTGTCGAGGGGCGTGGCGTCGCTCGGCGCGCCCTCCCTGTGGACAAAGTGGACGGAGGCAAGCGTAAGGCCCGCTTGCTCCTCCCTGGCGATGTGCGCGCGCAAGTGGAGGTGGAGGTCGCTTGCCGCCAGGCCCGTGCGGTCCTGCAGAGCCGCGGCCTTCGCGAAGGCCATCGTGAACTCTCCGTGCTCGCGCTCGAAGCGCTTCGGAGTCGGGTCGAGTCCCATGGTGATCGGTGCATGCGTTGACGCCGGCCCCGATTGTCCCGCGGCCTTTACAGCACCGACCGGAAAGGACTTCGCCCCTCAGGGAAGGAACCCCCGCAGGGCCTGCGCCACCCGCTCGCGCTCCTCGGGCCCGACCCCCGGGTGCACGGGGATCGAGAGGACCTCCCGGCAAGCCATCTCGCAGCGGCCGAGGTCCCCGTGGCGCACGCCCTCGAAGATCCCGAGCTGGTGGAGAGCCGTCGCATAGTACACGCCCGTGTCGACCCCCTCGCGGTCGAGGTGGCTGCGCAGCGCGTCGCGCTTCCCCCCGGGGACGCGCAGCGTATACTGGTACCACGCGTGCTCGAGCCCGGGCG
>JBGPNV010000282.1:0-3428 GCA_041487695.1 Thermoplasmata archaeon
GCCCTCGGTGTCGGCCTCGAGACGAGCGGGTTTGCCCGTTGGCTCGCCTCGTCGGTCGTGCCGCTCCTTGGCGCCTCCCCGAGCAGCTTCCTCCTCTTCGCGATTGCCGCTCTCATCGGGTTCGCCCTCTCCTACGCGGCCTCGAACACGGCCGCCGCAATCGTCGCCTGCCCCCTTGCCGCAACGCTCGCGATCGGCGCCGGCCTCAACCCCATCCCGCCGATCATCGCCGCGGGGCTCGCCGCGTCCATCTCCTCGGCCCTTCCCTCCACGACGCCGCCCATGGCCATCGTCCACAGCACGGGCCACATCCGGATCCTCGACATGTTCCGCGTCGGGCTCGTCTCCGACCTGCTGCGGCTCGCTGTGCTCATCCTCCTCGGGCCCGCGCTCGCGGCCCTCGTGTCGTGAGCGGGGGGCGCGGCTCCCCCTCGCGGGCCAAGCGCCGGCCCCTCAACTCACGATGAAGAGGCCGATCATCCCGGCGTCCGCGTGCGTCACCACGTGGCAGTGGAAGAGCCAGATCCCCGGCTCGAGGAATGTCACCTCAAGCGTGTCCGCGGCCCCCGGCACGAGCGGCAAGACGTTGCCAGGCCACTCCCTTCCCCCGAGCGCCGTCGAACGCACGGACGAGCCGTGCTGGTGGTGCGAGTGGACCTGGTTGCCGATGTTGATCACGTGGAGGCGAACGGTCTCGCCCACGTGGAAGGTGAAGGCCGTCACCGACACGTTGAGCTGCGCCTCAACGCCCGCAAAAGCCTGGTCGTGAAAGATGTGCTCGAGCGTCATCTCGCCGCCCGGGATCCCCCGGTTGTTGATCACATAGGGCGCGGGCGCCCCGGGCATCGCCTCGCTGTAAAAGATGACCTCGTCTCGGAGCTTCTGCGCGTTCGGGTCCTGGACGATGATCGCGCCGTAGAGCCCCATCTGGATGTGCACGGAAATCGTCGCGCCGTCCGACGAGTGGCAGTGGTAGTAGAAGATCCCGGGCTCGGTGATGGGGTAGACATACGTGTACTCCGCGCCCGGCGGGATCATGCTCGCCGCGCCCTTGCCCGCGATCACATTCGCCTGGCTCCCGTCCATCTCGAAGTCGTAGACCGTGAGGTGCGTGTGGAAGCTGTGGATGTGCGTCCCCTGGTTGATCACGCGGACCTTCAGCGTATCGCCGACCGTCGCGGTGATCGTGGGGCCCGGCACGACGCCGTCGTAGGTCCACTCTTCCCACGTCTTGCCGCCCTGCGTGACGTGGATTTCCTTGATCGTGAGCGTGTAATTCACTTCCTTCGAAAGTGGCTGCGACTGGGCCACGAGCGCCGGCGAAAGCGAGAGCAGGCCCGACATCGCGCCTCCGCCGATGAGCAGCCCGAGGACCACGTACGCGAAGGTGCGGCTTGTCACGATGTCCCCCACGCCTCCAGAGGGCAAGGCAAATGTCGTTCGGCTCGTGGGCTTTACGGCTCGGGTTCCAGACGTGTGCGGCTGTAACATGGGAGTTCGCCACCTCAGCAGAAGGCGCCGCGGAGTATGGTCTTTGACCCAAAGGAGTTGGGTGGCACTTTCCCGTACAAGCAAACGGTTTATTTGGCAGGGCCCGCGCCGAGCAAGGGGTGGCGGGCCCGGGGGGATTCGAACCCCCGTCTGAAGCTCCGGAGGCTCCTGTCCTGTCCAAGCTAGACTACGGGCCCAGGGCGCCCTACGGAAACCGCGGCGCCTTGTGGGTGAGCCCGAAACCGCCGCGCGATTAAAGAGTTGGGGTGGAAGGCGAGGGCGCCCTCCGGATTCGGCGGCCGTAGAAGGAGATTCGCCCGAGCCATGGACACGCCGGCGGGGGCCCGAACGCGCCCGCGCGAAAGGGAAGGGCCCTTCAGGTCGCGGCCCCGGATGCGGTCGTGCAATCGCCTCCGAGCCTGCGCCGTCGTCGAATGCGTCTCCGCCCTTGCGTCGCTGCGGGCACCGCTCCCCATGCAAGGCGCGTTGCCGTTCGTCCCCGGCATCGTCGAGTAGGTCCGCCAATCCTGAAAAAGGCTTAAATGAGGTCGGGAGGCGTCTGGCGCCCGGAGAGGGTTTTCTGGCTGACACACTTTCGAAAAACGACGGGTCCGCGTGTAATCTTTGGACGCCGGATCTTGCCAAGACGCCCGCCTACCTCGCGCCCACGAAGCACCTCTTCATCCTCACCTTCCTCGTCGTCGCCCAAGGGCTCCTTCACTTCCCCGAGCACATCGCGCAGTTCTACCAGCGGTTCTACCTCGGCAAGCCCGCGGACGGGCTCCTTGGCCAGCTCAACGTCGAGTGGGTCCACGTGATCTACAACTGGGGCCTGCTTGCCCTCATGATCCCCGTGCTCGTTGGCTGTGGGTTCTTTTCCCGGAAAAGCGGCTGGAGCCGCTACAACAAGGTCGCGGCCTACGCGCTCCTCTTCAGCTTCTGGCTGCAGGTGTGGCACGCCTTCGAGCACTATGCCAAGCTCGCGCAGTACTACCACAACCTCGCGGCCAAGCCGCCCATCCTGCCGGCCGGCGGCCCCAACGCCCCCGGTCTCGTGGGCGAGTGGCTGAAGGGCCCGTGGGGCGTCGACGCCCTCGTCATGCTCCACTTCCTCGTCAACCTCCTCGTCCTCATCCCCATCGTCTACGCGTTCTTCGCGTTTGACGTCCCCGGCGCTCTGAAGGAGCGACTCTGGGGCTCCAAGCAGGCCACATCGGGGGCCAGCGTGAGTTGAGGCGGGAGAAGCCCCTTGCGCGCACCGTTTGCCCTCGCCGGGCTCCTTGCGGCGGCACTCTTCGCCGCTCTTCCCGCCTCGGCCCACACGAGCGACAGCGCGCCGATCTCCGGGGTGCTCGATGTGGCTCCCCAGCAAACGCAGGCCGTCGTCATCGCGGCCCTCGCGCCCGGCGACACGCTCGAGTGGAATTGGTCGGTTTCCTCCGGGGCCGAACTCGCGAGCGGACTCGCTTGGACCGACACGAGCGGCGCCGCCCACGCCGTGAACACCTCGGGGCTCCCCTACGGTCGCTTCGAAGCGCCTTCCAACCTGGTGAGCGCGCGCCTCGAGTGGACGAACGCGGGGTCGACGCCCGCTTCCGTCGAGTGGAATTACGTGTGCAGCGCCTCGTTCTGGTCCCAGCCGGGCCTCGTCCTCCCGGCGGCAGTCCCCTTCATCCTGCTTTGCGTCGCCCTTGTGGCGGGCAGGCTCATTGACGGGAAGGCGAAGACGAAGGGACATCAGAAGGAGAAAGCCCCATGACCGAACCGGAAAGCCAGGCGGAAGCCAAGACGGAAGCCAAGACGGAAGGCCGAAAGACCCGCCAGGGAATCGAAGACCGCGGGGGTTTCGGTCTCCTCGGCCTTACGGCCGGCATCGTAGGGGGATTCCTCGTCGGTTTCTATGTCGTGGTACCCGCCATGCTCACGAAGTCGTCGCC
>JBGPNV010000283.1:0-3424 GCA_041487695.1 Thermoplasmata archaeon
AGGCGCAGGTCGCGGAGGCTGCGCAGGCGTTGTCGCCGGAACAGGAAGAAATCGCGCGCCTTGAGCGCATCCGCGCGCAGCAGCGCGCGATCGTCGACGAACTCGAGGCCGAGATCGCCGTGGCGCAGGGGGCCGCCGAAGCCGTCTACTCGAACTACCCACAGGTCGAAATGGTCCTGCGCCTGGCAAAGCCCGGCGGCTCGGCCAAGCAGCTCTCCGAACTCGTGAAACGCGCGGGGCTCGAAGCCACGGCCCCTGAGGTCGTGGAGGGCGGGCGCGCGGTCCGGGTCGACCTCAAGGCGCCCGACGGGACGGCGCACCGCATCGAGGTCGAGGTTGGCGCGACGGTCCACGAGGTGGCCCAGTCGTACTACCGGCTCTCCACCCGCGCCAAGGAACGGCTCAAGGGGGCGATGGCCGCGATCGGGGAGACCGACGCGGCCCTTGAGCTCGCGGGGCGCAAACGCGCGCGCGCCGAGCGCGTCGAACAGGCGATTGCCAAGGACGCGGAGCGCGCGAGCGGCCCGCTCGTGCCCCCCCAGCCCAAGAAGCGCGAGTGGTTCGAGCGCTACCGGTGGTTCCTGTCTAGCGAGGGGAACCTCGTCGTCGCGGGGCGCGACGCCGGGACAAACGACACCGTGGTCAAGAAGTACCTGCGGCCGCACGACCGGTACGCCCACGCGGATGTTCACGGCGCGCCAAGCGTTGTCATCAAGCGCAAGGAAGGGCAACACGAAGTCGGAGAGGCGACCCTCCAAGAGGCCTGCGCCTTTGCGGCGATCATGTCTCGCGCCTGGGGCTCGGGCGCCGGCGAGGCTGCCTCCTATTGGGTCCTGCCCGAACAGGTCTCGAAGACCCCGGAGTCCGGGGAGGCGCTCTCCCGCGGCGCGTTCATCATCCGCGGCAAACGCAACACGGTGCGCCACGTGGCTCTCAAGGCCGCCATCGGCGGGCTCACCGTCAAGGGCGAGCGCAAGGCGATGTGCGGGCCCGCGGAGGCCGTCGCGGGCCACTGCGATGTGGCCTTCCTCGTCGCACCCGGGGCGCGGAAGACCACGGACGTGGCCAAGGAGCTTGCTGCCAAGATCCGCGTCCACCCCGACGAGATCGCCCGCGCGCTGCCGCCGGGGGGAATCGAGATCGTGGGCCCTCTCCAAAGCGGGGACGGGGTCGAGCCCGGTGGCGAGGAGGAATAGGCAGCCGTTTCGGCTGTCCGCCCTGGGGCCTCGACGGGGCAGCCCGGAAGGTTCATTAATAGACTCGTAATACTTATACTCATGAGTCTATTCGTTGGTCGGGACGTGGAACTCTCGGATCTGGAGGGGTTTTACTCCCGGAGGGGCGCCCAGTTCGTCGTCGTCTGGGGCCGGCGCCGGGTGGGGAAGACCGAGCTCTGCGCCCGGTTCGCCGCCGGAAAACCCGCCGCATATCACCTTTGCCGTAGAGTCTCCCTTGCGGAGGGCCCGCGAGCCCTGGCGCGCGAGTTTGCGAAGGCCGCGGGAGTCCCGCCCCCCGAGGTCGAGGGCTGGGCCGAGGCGATCGCGTGGGTCGCGGAATCCCTGCGAGCGAGCCGGAGGAAGCCGCTCGTAATCCTCGACGAGTTTCCCTACCTCATCGAGGGGGACCGAGCCGTGCTCTCCGAGATGCAGAAGGCGTGGGACGAGCGCCTCTCGAAGGAGGATGTGATGCTCGTCCTCACGGGGTCGTCGGTCGGCATGATGGAGACGCACGTGCTCGGCTACCGCAGCCCTCTCTACGGTCGGCGAACCGGCCAGGTCCGGGTTGGCCCCCTTCCGTTCGTTGCTCTCGAGGCGTTCTACCCGCGTTGCAAGCCCGAGGACCTCGTCCGCGCGTTCGCCGTGCTCGGCGGGGTCCCCGCCTATCTTGAGAAGTTCGACCCCGGGCGAGGGCTGATGGCGAACATCAGGGAGCGCATCCTAGACCGAAGCGAGTTCCTGTACGAGGAGCCGGAGATCATGCTTCGGCAGGAATTGCGGGAGCCCGCCAGGTATTTCGACATCCTCGAGTGCGTCGCAGGGGGCTGCACCCGAATGTCGGAAGTCTCCTCCGTCACGGGGATCCCGATCTCGAACCTCCCCAAATACCTGGGGGTGCTTTCAGGGCTTGGGATCCTCGAGCGGCGGTTCCCCGTCACGGAGCGGCGGCCGCGCGCGAGAACGACAGCCTACCACGTGAGCGACCACTTCATGCGGTTCTGGTTCGCCTTCGTTTCGCCCAGTCGGTCGCTTGTCGAAGGGGGGCAAGCAAGCACGGTGGTGGACGGGATCCGGACGCGATTGGACGCCTTCGTGGGACCTGCGTTCGAGGACATTTCGCGCGAGCACCTCCTCCGCCTATCGAACGCGGGGAAGCTTCCCGTCCGGCTCGCGCGGCTGGGCCGTTGGTGGCAGGGCGAGCGCGAGGTGGACCTTGTGGGCGTTGATACCGGACGCCGGGAGGCGGTGTTCTTCGAGGTGAAGTGGAGCGACCTCAAGGAGCGGGAGTGCGCGACCCTGATTCGCCGCCTCGAAGCGGTTGCCGCCGAGGTTCCGGTGCGCGCGGCCGCGCGTCGCCTCGGCGTTGTAGCGCGCAGTATCGAGGGGAAGGCGGCCCTCCGGCGCGCGGGGTTCCTCGTGTTCGACCTCGAGGACATCCTGAACGCGCCGGGAGGCCGCTCGCGGAGGCGGCGGCGGTCGTCGAGCGGCGCGCGCCGGCCGGGGGCAGAAGGCGAGGCCCGGCGGCCTGCCCACAGGTCTTTCCCGTGATGCGGCCGCAGCGAATGAGGGCGGTGGCGATCGAAGCCAATCGGCTCGGGCGCTCCGCGTCCACCCGGACGAGATTGCCCGGGCGCTTCCGCCCGGGGGAATCGAGATCGTGAGGCCCCTGCCACGGCGGGCCCGCTTGCCTACCCGCGAAGAGGAATAGCCGCGGGGTCAGCCCGGCCTATTGGCGGCGCCTCCTCATCAAACCATAAACGCCCAGGGTCGCGACTAGAAGGGCGGCGGGGATCAGGACCCCCGGACTCAGCGCGGCCCGGGCCCACCAGGGAACAGGGGCCGGATCTCCGTGGATCTCGGGAAACAGCACCGTGAGATCGTGGGACCCGGTGGGCGGGTCGCGAGTCTGGTGGCCAAGGATGTCCGTCACGAGGAAATAATACTCAAAGCTCCCCGCGTTCTCTTGGGCCGGAAGGGTTGCCCGGTAGGTGCCGCCTCCCGCAGCGGTCATGCCTTGGGAAGTGAATGAAACGCTGCCGACGCCACGGTAAACGAGCTGGACCCTCGCCACACCCTCGGCGTCGGAGACCGTCGTCTCGACCTGGAATGCCTGGCCCACTCGCGGGGCCGGCGGTGCGTTTGCCGCGACGCTTGCCGGGTGGGGGTCTGGCCCAGCCGCCTCCATGACCGAGACGAGCGCCGAGGCG
>JBGPNV010000284.1:0-3404 GCA_041487695.1 Thermoplasmata archaeon
AGGCGAGGAGGCCGACCGCGCCCTACGCCGCGCGGCCCCCCAACCTTTGAAATAGAGCACGCTTGTTCGCAGAGCCAGCCGTCAGCCAAACCCCCGCTTAGCCCAGCCTGGTTAGAGCGGCTGACTGTAGTGGGACCACGGCCCTTGAAGGGCCGTTTCCGCCGTTATCAGCAGGCCCCCGGTTCAAATCCGGGAGCGGGGACCATACTCGCTCCAGCGTGCGGGTTTCCATCGGAAATCCCAAGCCCCCAAATGTCGGACAGGCGAGGTCATGCGCACCCGAGGACTGTCTGCGCGCGGGTAACGGCTTCCTCGACGGTCATGAGGGTCTGCTCGCCGGACTTGAGGTCGCGCAGCGTGACCCGCCCCTCAGCGGCTTCCTTGTCGCCGATGAGGACCGCGAGCCTTGCGCCGCGGCCATCCGCGTACTTGAGGCTCTTGCCGGGCCCCCGGCCGAGCAGGTCGCGCTCGACGCGGAGCCCGCCGGCCCGGAGTTCGGCCTCGACCTTCGCAGCAAGGTCGAGCACGGCCTCCTTGTCGCCGATAGGGATGACGAGGGCGTCGATGGCAGCCCCGGCGCCTGGGACCGCATCGTCGGGGACGAGGAGTGCCAGCCGGTCGAAACCGAGGCCGAACCCGACCGTGCCCTCGGGGGGGAGACCGAAGAGGTCCGTGAGGCGGTAGGCGCCCCCGCCCCCGCACTGGCTCTCCGCCCCCAGCTTGTCGGTGTGGAACTCGAAGACGACTCCGGTGTAGTAGTCGAGGCCGCGGACGACGCCGAGGTCGACGCGCGCGTCCGTGATCCCCCGGCGCTCGAGGGCGGCAAGGACCGCAAGCAGCCGCGCCATGGCGTCGTGGGCCGATGGCATCTCTTTGAGACGGCCCGCAAAGCGCGCGAGGTCCTCGCGGCCGCCGCGGAAGCGTGCGGCATCGAGGATGAGCGCGCGGGTTTGCTCGCCGACCTTGAGCCCGGCGAGGCGCTGGGCGAGCCCGTCGAAGTCCTTCTTGTCGATGAGGGGGAAGAGGGCTTGGCGTGAGGGCTCGTCGAGGCCCGCCGCCTCCACGAGCGCGCGGGCCACCCCGATGTGCCCCACGCGAAGCTCCATGCCGGCGATGCCGAGCCGCCGGATCCCGTCGCGCGCCAGGGCGATGACCTCGGCGTCGGCCTCCGGCGTGTCGGCGCCGATGAGTTCAATGCCGAACTGCCAGAACTCGCGGTAGCGCCCCTTCTGGGGCTCCTCGTAGCGGAAGACGGGGCCGTAGTAGTAGACCTTCACAGGCCGAGGGAGGGCGCGAAGCTCCGCGGCGAAGAAGCGCATGGTGGGAAGGGTGAGCTCCGGCCGCAGGCAGATGTCTCGGCCGCCTCGGTCCTGGAACGCGTAGAGTTCCTTGAGGACCCCCGGGCCAGACCTCGCCACGAAGAGTTCCTGGGACTCGATCGTGGGTGTCTGGACCTCGCGGTAGCCGTACGACTCGGCGGCCTCGCGGAGTTTCCCCTCGACGAAGCGGCGCTTGGCCATCTCTTCGGGGCCGAAGTCGCGCGTGCCGCGCTGCCTCTCGATCATTGCAAGCCAAGCGCGCGATCGGTCGCGGCTTTAGATAAAGGGTCTGCCGCGTTAGACGAGAGCGAGGAGGAGCTCGTGGACGCGGGTGTCGTCGGTAAGTTCAGGGTGGAACGCCGTCGCGATCAGGTTGTCCTGGACGGCGAAGACCCCGAATTTCTCGACGCGGGCCAGCACGCGGGCCCGCCCGTAGGCCCTTCGGATGGCGGGCGCGCGGATGAAGACGGCGTGGTAGGGGGTCGGGTAGCCTTCGACCGAAAGCTCCGCCTCAAACGACTCGCGCTGGCGCCCAAAGGCGTTGCGGTCGACGTCGATGTCCATGAGGGCAAGCAGCCCGGTCCGGGTCTTTGCCACCTGCTCGTCGCCGCCCTTCGCCATCACGATCATCCCGGCGCAGGTCCCGAGGAGTGCGAGCGACCCCTCCTCCGCGCGTTTGCGGACCGGCTCGAAGAGGCCGTTGCGGTGGAGGATCTTGGAGATCGTCGTGGACTCGCCGCCGGGCAGCACGAGGGCGCGCAGGCCCTCCAGGGTGGCGGGCCGGCGCACGGGCACGGCCTCGGCCTTCTCGCCGCGCGCTTCGCCGGCGCGCGCGACGGCGTCGAGGTGCTCGGAGACGTCGCCCTGGACGGCAAGCACGCCGATGCGCTTCATGGCCGGGCGCAAATCCGCCCCTCGCAGATAAGGTGCGCGACCGGAGCCACCAGCCTACCACGCGGGCTCGCTGCCGGCCGCCTTGTCCTCGTCGAGGGATTCCTCCACGAATTCTTGGAGGTCCACCGCCTCGACCTCGTGGAGCGACACGCGCGTCGCGTTGCCGAGCCCCTCCTTCCCCTTCTCGAGTTCGATGAGCCCCCGGTGCTCGAGGTCGTTGAGGTACTTCCAGAACTGCGTCCCCTTGCGGGCCTCCTCGCCGTACTCCTCGCACACGACCGAGTACGTCTTGTGGAGCGCGCTCGAGGTGACCTGCTCCTCGCGCTTGAGGGCGCGAGCGACGGCGAGGAGCAGGACCCGGTGCTGGCGCGGCAGTTCCGCGATCTTCTCGCGCTCCATGGTCGCGTAGGTCTCGGCGTTCGCCTTGCGGACGTGCTCGATCAGCACGAAGTCCGACTTGCGCGTGTCGGCAAGGCTCCCTGCGCGCTGGAGGAGTTCGATCGCGAAGCGGGCGTCGCCCCCCTTCTTCGCGGCGATCGACGCGACCTCGACGACAACGGGGTCGGAGACAGTCCCTGGGTGGAAGGCGAGCTCAACCCGCTGGCGCAGGATGTCGGCAAGTTCGCTTCCCGTGTACTTCGCGAAGTCGATGAGCGTGGTTTTCTTGAGGGTCGAGGACGAGGCGGCGTCGAGCCTGGCGCCGATGTCGACCTGCGAGATGAGGATGAGGGAGACATTCCAGTTCTGCCCGCCCTCCTCGTTGAACCGCGTGAGCTGGTAGATGAGGTCGATCTTTTGCTTGCGGAGGAGCACGTCGGCCTCGTCGAGGACAAGGAGGAGGTTGACGGCCTTGATCTTGAGGTGCTTCTGGAGGATGCCGAGCATCTCGGAAACGCTGAACCCGCGGTCGGGGAAGCCCTCGTCGAACTTGCGGATCACGTGCAGGAGGACCGCACCCTCGCTGTCGCGGCGCCTACAGTTCACGTGGACGAAGTCGAGCGAGCGGCCCTTGTCGCGCGCGACCCCGCGCGCCTCCTCGCAGAACCGCTTCGCGGTGACGGTTTTGCCCGACCCCACGGGCCCCTTGAACCGGGCGTGCTGGGCGAGCCCGCTCATGATTAGGGGGGCGAAGATCCCCGAGAGCTTCGAGAACTGGGCCTCGCGGTGAGGGAGCTCCTTCGGGACGAAGTC
>JBGPNV010000285.1:0-3395 GCA_041487695.1 Thermoplasmata archaeon
ACCCTCGTCGTCGTGCCCGTGAATTTCACCGAGGCCGTCCTTTCGGGCCACCGCGCGACCGTAGAGATCTTCCAGGTCCTCAAGACCTTCGGGCCGAGCGAAGCCGGTGGCTCCGCCCGCGTCCAGGCGGTCATCGCCGCCTTCAACCAGGCAGTTGCGGCCGAGCGCACCTCGGGCGCCCTCCCGAACGCGACGCTCGAAGAGCGGCTCTACCCCGCGCGCGCCCTGACCCTCTCGGTCATCCACGGCCAGGTCCGCAACGTCCCGCCCGACATCGTGCTGAACACCGTGCTTGGCGGCTCGCTCATGCTGCCGATCGTGATCTCTATCATGATCGTCATGTCGGCGCAGCTTGCGGCCACCTCCGTCGCCGCCGAGAAGGAGCAGAAGACTCTCGAAGTCCTCCTCACCCTGCCTACGCGCCGCGAAAACATCCTCGTCGGCAAGCTCCTCGGCGTCTTCGTGGTCTCGATCCTCGGCACGCTCTCGGCCCTCGTGGGCTTCGGCTCCTACACGAACAGCATCACCGGCTCGCTCCAGACCGCCGACGCCGCCTCTACCGGCCTCGTCCCCGAGGCCCAAGGGTACGCGCTCCTGCTCGTCACGCTTCTCCTTGCCTTCGTCGCGTCCCTCTCCCTGGCCGTCCTCATCGCCTCCTACGCGAAGGACATCTACGGCGCCCAGTCGCTGATGAGCATCGTGTACCTGCCCGTTTTCCTGCCTTCGATCCTCATGTCGTTCACGCCCGTCGAGATCCTGCCCGGCCCCATCCAGGCCGTGATCTACGCCGTCCCCTTCTCCTACCCGTCCCTTGCCGGCAAGGCGCTCTACACGCACGACTACGGGGCCCTCTACCTCGGCATCGTCTGGCAGTTCGTCTTCGTCGCCGTGGTGCTCTACCTCGCCGCCCGCATGTTTTCGACGGAGAAGGTGCTCACGGCAAGGCTGTCGTTTGGCAAGCGCAAGAAGAAGGTATCCGAGGAGGGGTGAGCCGTGGTGAAGCCCGGAGGGGTGTCCCGGGTCCTCGTCCTTGACACGGAGACCACCGGCCTCCTCGACTCCCCGCTTGCCACCGTCGTCGAGGTCGCCGCGGCCGCCCTCGAGGTCGGGGACGGCGAGCCTCCTCGCGTGCGCGAAGTCGATGCCTTCCTCGTGAACCCGGGTGAGGCCCACCTTGGGCCCGAGGCCGACGAGGGCCTCGCGGTCAGCGGCATCACCCGCGAGGAACTGCGCGCCCGCGGGCTTGCGCCGAGGCAAGCCTGCGCACGGCTCACCCAGGTCACGCAGAGCGCGCGCGCGGGCTCCTTGGCCTGCTACGGCGTGTTCTTTGACCCGCCGATGCTTGCGCGGCCCCCCCTTGGCTGGACCACCCCGCTCCCTTGGGTCGACGTCATGGCGACGGCCACGGAGGTCCTGGGGGCTGCGGGCAAGCTCCCCCGCCGCGCCGACGGCACCTGGAAGTGGGCCAGCCTGAAGGAGGCCGCCCTGTTCTTCGGCGTTGTGAACCCTCATCCCCACCGCGCTAGGGCCGACGCGGTCACGGCCGCGTGGGTCCTTGCAGGCGCCCTGAAACAAGAGGGCGCCGCAGGGGAGGGCCTTCCCCCGGGCGGCGCCTAAGACGCCTGCAGCCGCCTACTTCTGGACCGGCGCAGGCGCCGTCTGCTGCCGTTCGAGGTCCTCGAGTTTCTCGAGGTAGTCCTGCCTTGTGATGTCCCCGTGGGCGTACCGCTTCTTGAGCTCGCTCACCGCCCCGAAGGTCGCCCAGTCCGTCGGGCCCTTCCCGAACTGCTGCATCAAGGTCGGCGCGACCACGGTGAAAATCGCCCACATCACGACCGCCGCGATGCCGAGGCCGAGGACCACCCAGAGGACGACCACGAAGGCGCTGAGGCCCGTCTCGACCAGGCGGCCGTCGAAGGGAGTCACGTCCGTGAAGAACCACCGCGCAAAGAGCACGACCGCCGCAAGGACGATGAAGGCGACCAACAGTCCAAACGCGACCTCAAGAGGCCGCCGTACCCAAGTCGTTTGTGTCACAAGGATCACCAATCTCCTTCATGCGACAAAAAGCCGATAACGGCCCCGTCCTTACATTTCCCGCCTTCGCTGCCCGTTCAAGGCCGTACATATTCACGCTTCACGGGCTTTTCGCTAGCCAATGCGGATAGGCAACGCGACAGTCGCCGCTTAAAGAACTCACTCCGCCGCCCCGCTCCAAAGGGTAATTACCCGTTTTATTGCCGTTACTCGACCTCACAGGACGTATATGCACAAACCAGGGCCCCTACAAGGCAACTGAGGCGTTACCATGCCACTTGCCAAACCCCTATCTAAGAAGCTCTGCACGTTGCCTGGTGTGCTGATCGTTGCGGCGTTCGGAATCGCCCTTGCTGGCCAGGCTGGCGCAAGCGGCAACCCCCCGGTCCCCTACGCCGGCGGCAATGTCGCCGTCAACGAGGACGCTGCGACCTGGTATTACGGCGACGCGTACGACGAGGAGGGGGACAGCCTCGCCTTCTCCTGGGACTTTGCCGGCAGCGAGATCCTCGACGGCCAGTACGTCGAGTACACGTTCAGCGAGCCTGGCGAGTACAGCGTCACCCTCTGGGTGAACGACGGCACGTCGAACGTCTCGGACACGATCACCGTGACCGTCCTTGACGTCACGCCACCCGACAGCGAAATTTCCGACGGCGTGGACCGGGTCGTCAACGAAGACACCCTCCAGGCCTTCGACGCGTCGAGCTCCACCGACAACGTGGGCATCACGGACTACCGCTGGACCTTTGCGGACAAGGGCTTCACCGGCTCCTCCTCTGCGGTGAGCCCCACCTACACATGGTACACGCCGGGCACGTACATGGTCACCCTCTACGCGACGGACGCCGCCGGCAACACGGGGTCCGCCTCCCTCTGGATGACCGTGCTCGACGTCACACCCCCCTCCGCCTCCTTCACCCTCCCCTCGACCGTCGAAGCCACGGCGACCCAAACGCTGGACGGCTCCGCCTCCTTCGACAACGTGGGCATCGACAGCTGGACCTGGACCGTCACGGACGACGGGGTCACCTCCACGCTCTACGGCGAGACCACCACCTTCGAGTGGGAAACGCCGGGCACCTACGACGTCGTCTTGACCGTCGCCGACGCTGCGGGCCTTACCGATTCCCAGACGGTCCCTGTGACCGTCCTTCCTTCCGAAGCACCGACCGCCGCCATCGTGCTCGCCTCGAGCGTCCCCGAGGACGCCGCTCAGCTCCTCGACGGCTCCTCGTCGTCCGACAACGTCCGAATCGCCTCATGGGTTTGGACCCTCGAAGACGCCGGCTTCACCGCGACACGCTCCGGGCAGACCGCCTCGTACACCTGGACAACGATCGGGACCTACAGCGTCG
>JBGPNV010000286.1:0-3387 GCA_041487695.1 Thermoplasmata archaeon
ATCGCGCCCGCGCCAATCGCGGCGTTGTAGAGGCCCATCACCTGGCCCTTGGCCTCGGGCGGGGCGAGCCTCGAAGCCACGACGGAGCCGCCCACGTTGATGAAGGCCCAAGAGGCCCCCGCCAGAGCATTCAGAGCCAGGAGCGCGAGGATGAGGCCCGGCGAGCCCGGCGCGAAGAAGAGGAGCGCGAGGGCAAAGGCCGGGTAGGCTGCGATGCGGACGGCGGCGCCCCTTACGAGGAGCGAGGCGGGCGAAGAGCGCTCCGAGCGGCGCCCGGCAGTGAGGTAGAGGAGCGCGGCCAGGCTCGAATTCGACAGGTACACCCAGAAGATGATCGCCTGGCTGAGGCCGGCGTCCTGGAGCAGGAAGACGGGCAGGGGCGCGTTGAAGACGAGGAAACCCGTGAACAAGAGGAAAATCCCCGCGCAGTAGGCGCCGATGGGGCCGCGGGCGTGCTTCGCGAGCGCGGAGAGCGAGAAGGACGGCAGGTGCGGGAATCGGCCAAGCACCATGCGCCGCTTCTCGACGATCGAGTGGCCGAGGTGCGCGAGCGCATCGACGGCCGCCGCGCGGTCCACTTGGCGGTGGCCCTCCCTGATGGAGAGGGCGCCAAACACCCCCGATGCCAGCGAGAGGCCGGCGCAAAGCGCGAACATGAGCTGGAGGGCGAGGAGCTCGCCAAAGAATCCGGGCGCGCCCATGAACCAGATCGCCCCGAAGACAAGCCCGCCCACGAACGCGACGCCGGAGACCTCGGCGAACCGCCCGATCTGGCGCGGCCACTCGTCCGCTTTGAAGTTCTCCATGATGAGCACGGAGGAGGTCGAGGCGCCCGCGGCCTGGAGGAACCCCAGCGCGCCGTTGGCGGCGAGGTACACGGCCACACTCGAGGTGAGGGCCATGAAGGGAAGCGTGAGGGCGAACGAGGTGAGCCCGATGATCACGAACGCGCGGCGCCGGTGAAGGCGATCGGAGAGGCGGCCCCAGAACACCGCGCCGGGGACGGAGGCCAGAGAAGTGACAAAGAAAACGAGGCCCACGTCGAGGACGGACGCGTGGAGCTGGAGGATGAGGTACAGGGGGATGATCGGCGAGCTCGCGCCGTTCGCGATGTTCGCGGGGACGAAAGAGTAGAACCAGCGCGGCGGCGCCGCCGGGCGCTCCCGCTCATGCGTTGGGTTCGACATCCCATCCCCAAGCGCCGTGAGAATGGATCTTGGCAAAATAGGTTTGGAACGGCGCCGCCCCCCGGCCTGCGACGCGAGGACTTATGGCGGGAGGGGCCCTGCCGGCCCCCAGGATGCGCGGGAAGAATCGCGGCCGGAGGAGCGGCCCCCCAGGGGGCCGCAGAGAAGGGCCCCGCCGGAGGCCGGTGCGGGAGCCGGTGCGCCCCGGCCGGCCCCACGGAGCGGCCGGCTCTTCGGGCCCTTCGTTCGTCGAAGGCCGCCGCGCCGTGCTCGAAGCCCTTCGGGCAGGCGCGGAAATCGGCCACCTTCGGGTCGCGGAAACGGCCGAGCCTTCCCGAGTGCTCGACGAAGCCGTGGAGGAAGCACGCCGCAGGCGCCTCTTCGTGGAACGCGTACCCGCGGCAGTCCTCGACGCCCTGTCGGAGACCGGGCGCCACCAAGGGATCCTCGCGGAGGTCCGTCTCCCGGCGCCTCTCGACATCGAGGCGCTCTACGCAAAGGCGTGTGAGGGGGGGCGCGAGCCGTTCCTCGTGGTCCTCGACGGCGTGGAGGACCCGCAGAACCTCGGCGCGATCGCGCGCTCGGCGGAGGCCGCCGGCGCGCACGGGCTCGTGCTTCCGGAGCGCCGCTCGGCCGGGATCTCGCCCGGGTCGCTGCGCGCGTCGGCGGGGGCGCTCCTCCTCATGCCCGTGGCGCAGGTGCCGAACACCGCGCGCGCGCTTGAGTGGCTCAAGGGGAAGGGCGTGTGGATCGCGGGGGCCGACCCGGAGGGCAGCCGCCCCTATCACGAGGCCAGCCTCACGGGGCCGCTCACGCTCGTCATTGGCGGGGAGAACCGAGGCCTCCACAGGCTTGTCCGCGAACGCTGTGATTTCCTGATCTCGATTCCCCTCAAAGGGAAGATCGAGGCGCTGAATGCCTCTGCAGCCGCGGCGGTCCTGCTGTTCGAGGCCGCGCGCCAGCGCGGCGCGCCATCCCCTCCGCCCAACGAGCGCACAATAACGCCTAAATAGCGTCCTTCTCGATTCCTAATCGCTCTGAAAGAGGTTGCCCGGGCGCTTAAGGGGTCGGGAAGATGCGGCGCATCGCGGTACCCATCGGGTCGACTCTCCTCTCCCTGGTTGCGGTCGCGGGCCTCGTCCAAGCTGCCTGCCCGTACCCCTTGGGCGCATTTGCCGCCAACGGCCACATCAAGGTCTGGGACTGGGGAGGCCAGGGCAGCGACCTCGAAACCAAGATTGTCGAGGCCACCTTGGTCCACGGCCAGAAGAGCTTCGGTGAGGTCGTGAACGCGGGCGGCCAGCTCCACTTCCTCTACGACGACGAGGTCGAGTACGAGTTGCCCGACGGGACGGGGGCCGAGACCCAGTCGACCTACTACAAGGAGTACAGCAACGAGACCGGGTGGGACGTCCCGATCCTCAACCTCGCCAACGAGAACGTGTCCGACCCCATGCCGGCCGGACGCAACGTGGCGCCCTTCGCAACCTCTTTCCGCGGGGACTTTTGGGGCGTGTGGGAGGCCTCGGGCGACCCGCAGTTCCGCGCGAACGGCTCCTATGTCCTGCTCCGCGGGCGCACGGCCGCAGGGTTCACACCGATCCAGCTCGTCTCCCCGGACACGGTGGACTCCGCCAACAAGGAGGCGAAGATCGTCGAGGTGGGCAGCGAGGCCTACATTGCCTGGCAGACAAACGTGGGCCAGAACGACACGCTGGAATTCCGGATGGTCGGGCGTGCGTTTGACGGCACAACCTTGGGCCCCATCGAGAACCTCTCGCTTGGCAACGATGGCTGGACGGACCAAGTCGTCTCGCTCGCCACGGACGGCTCGAGGGTGTTCGCCACGTGGGTCGCCGCGAACACGAGTGACTTTGCCGGCAATGGCGACTGGGATGTGAAGGTCGCTGTGCGGGAAGCCAACGGCACCTGGGACCCTGAAGTGACGCTCACGGACAGCGAGAAGGCGCTCGCCTCGAGCCCCTCGGTGGCCTGGTACCTCGACCGGGTCTTCGTCGCCTGGGCGACCGATGACCCGCGGCTCGACTCGCGGGGCGACCTCGATATCGTGATGGAGTCCTACACGCCCGGCGTGGGCCCGTCCCCGGGGGTCTTGGGGCCCCTCCTCCGGGTGAGCACCGACGAGTTCCAAGGGACGGATGTCCACCCCGCGATCTTCGCGTGGAGGACGGCCGACGGC